>JBBSMO010000131.1:0-6715 GCA_038233155.1 Longimicrobiales bacterium | reverse complement strand
CTGGCGAGATCCAGGTACATCATCCGCTCCGTGAGCGAGGACAAGGCGGGCCATTGCGCCGGGTCGTTCAGCACGTAGGGCGCTATGGCCGGGTCTCCGGCAACCACGCCCCCGTCGCGCCAGTGAGAAACCAGCCACTGGTACATCCCCTCGGCCTGAGGCTGCCCGAGCACTTGCGCGATCTGGTGCACCCGGTCGCCGGGAGATTTCCGCGTGAACCCGCGCGGGAGCATCGCGGAGAGCGGGCGGGCGAGGCGGTTGTACATCTGCGTGGAGGGTGCGGCGAGCAGCGCGCTGGCCATCCGACGCGGTCCGGCCGGAAGCAGGCCGGCTTTTCGCCAAATCCTGCGCCCAACCTCGTACCGGCTGTACCCTCCAAAAAGTTCATCCCCGCCATCTCCCGAAAGGGCGACGGTCACATGCTGCCGGGCGAGCTGGGAAACCAGCAGAGTCGGGATCTGCGATGAATCCCCGAACGGTTCATCGTAGATCTGCGCGAGTTGCGGGATCACCGCGCGCGCCTCCGCCGCGGAAACGTAGAGCTCGGTATGATCGGTGCCAAGATGACGCGCAACCGTTGCGGCGTGATCGGCCTCGTTGTAGCCGCTCTCGTGGAAGCCGATGCTGAAGGTTCGCACAGGTCGCGCGCTCTGCGCCTGCATCAGAGCAACGACTGCCGACGAATCGACGCCGCCGGAAAGGAAGGCGCCGAGCGGCACATCCGAATGCATGCGAATGCGGACGGCGTCCCGCAGCAGGGCACCGAGCTCATCTACCGCCTCGCGGGGGGACAGATCCAGCGGGTTGGCTGCACCGCTTTCCGCCGCGGCGCGCGCGGACCAGTAGGGGGAAGGCGGCGGCAGTGCACCCGCGCCGTCGCCGGTGCCGAGCGTGAGGCTCGTCCCCGGCTTGAGCTTGTGAATTCCCGCGAAAATCGAGTGTGGAGCCGGCACATAGCCGTGCCTCAGGTACAGCTCGAGTGCCGCCCTGTCGACCTCGCCGCAGAACCGCGGGTGGCGCCGCAACGCCTTCAGCTCGGAGGCAAAGCCGAAGATTCCGTCGAACCAGCCGTAAAAGAGCGGCTTCTCCCCCGCCCGGTCGCGCGCGAGGTGAAGCAGCCGGTCCCGCCGGTCCCAAACGGCGAGCGCAAACATGCCGTTCAGCTCACGCAGGCAGCCGCCGAAGCCCCATTCCTCGATGGCTGCGAGCAGAACCTCTGTGTCCGAATGGCCGCGGAACCGCTGCCCGGCGCGCTCGAGCCGGAGGCGCAGACCCGGAAAGTTGTAGATTTCGCCGTTGAAGACGATAACGAACCGGCCGCTGCCCGAGAGCATCGGCTGGTGACCTAGGGGCGACAGGTCGATGATGGACAGCCGCCGGTGCCCGAAAGCGACGCCAGCCTCGGGATCCAACCAGCATCCGCTATCGTCCGGCCCCCGATGGCGCAATGTGGCAGTCATTGAATCCAACCGCGCTGGTGCCTCGCGTTCGAGCCCGCCCGGCTGCAGAAAGCCTGTGATTCCGCACACTGTAGCTCTGGCTCCCGCTAGGCCGGCCGAAGGACGACGTCGAACCCCGAAACCCGGAGATCGTCCTCGGACATCATCCGAAACTCGCTGCCCAACCGGGCGCGGGGGGTCGGCAGACCTGGCCAGCGGTGAATCTGCACCACCTCCGCATGAAAGCCTGCGTTGTGAAACATCTCCATCAACTCCCCGTGCCGGAAGCGGTTGGTGTAGAAGCCGGATTCGGCCATGAGGGGTGCCTCCCAGATGCGTTGGGAGAACCGGAGATGGTCGAGCGCACCGCCGAGATGATCCCGCAGGTCGATGTTGTGGGATGCCGCGCCGCCAGGCCGCAGAACGCGGCGCATCTCCCGCAACGTGTCCGCCATCTCCTCCCGCCGCACGTGCTCGAGCACCGAGTGGCTGAAGACGAAATCTATGGATCCGCTGGGGATTTGGGCGAACGCCTGCAGCCCAGTGGTGAGATAGCGGGCGCCAGTGGAATCGAGCATCTCCCGTACGGTATTGAACTCCGGAGCCGACGGCGGGCGCCCGCGCGCCGCGAGTTCGCTGGCAAGGCGCCGGTACACCGCCGTGTCCGTTCCTGCAAAATCTCCCACATCAACCAGATACGTTCGCACAGCACCATGAGCGGCGGCGATCAGCGCCGTCGCGAGCGAGTCGCCGGGGCCCAGTTCCAGCACGGTGAAAGCCGCTCCCTCCGCGACTCCCGAACGGCCGAAGTGGCTCTCGAATACACGAATCGCGTAGTCCGGGTCTAGCATCGCACCATGGCGGAACACCGGCAACCCCCGCCAATCGACCGGAATTCGGCTCAGCGCCACCTTTGCCGGGATCTTCAGGTACCACGGCAGCTTGTTCGCGAGCGTCATAAGGCCGCGGGAAGGGTGCTCTCCCCGTTAGCGGCGGGCGCGCGAGCAGAAGAGCGCGCAACGGTACCGTACAGGTCGGCATACATCCGCGCGATTCGCCCGATGGAATACTCGCCGGCTATGCGCTGACGTGCGCGAAGCCCCAGTTCCTCCCGGGCCGCAAGGGATTGGCCGAGCAGAGATTCCCAAGCGGCCGCGATCGCAGCCGGGTCGCGAGGCGTCACGACGTACCCCGTATCTCCAACGATGCGGGCAGAGTCGCCGGCGTCCGTCACCACGCACGGAACGCCGCACGCCATCGCCTCCCCGATCACATTCGAAAACCCTTCCTGGTACGAAGCCGAGGTGAGAACGTCTAGACCAGCCATGAGCGCGGGGATGTTGTCGCGCCGCCCGAGGAGATGAAAGCGTTCCGATAACCCGTGCGCGGCGATCCAGCCCGCGAGCTCGGCGTTTCCGGGCGTGACGCCTTCTCCGCACAGGACGAAGTGCGGCGGCGGAGACGCGGTCAGCGCGGCCGCTGCTGCAGCAAAGGTGCGATGATCCTTTTGCGGGTCCCAGCGCGCCACCAGACCGATCAACGGCGTGGCCGGCGCAACCGCGAGCTCCGCGCGCAACGCTGCGGGTGCTGCCCGGTCCGGCTTCAGCAGTTCCAGATCGAACCCGTTGGGGATGAGGACCATGCGCGCGGCGTCGTAGCCGCGCCGGACGTGCAGTTCCAGACCGGAGTGCGAGCAACAAACGACCCATTGCGGAAGATGGTGCGACAGGCGTGCTCCCAAGCGGAATGCCAGCCGCGTCGCCCATTTGCTGGTGTCGGTATCCAGGGTGCTTTGGCGCAAGTTCCAGATTGCCGGGCGCCGTTCGAGGCGCGCCGCGAGCCCGCCGAGCAAGTCGGCATGATACAGCCACGTCTGCACCAAGTCCGGCTGGTAGCCTCGGATGATGCGGCGCAGCGCGACAACTCCGCGCGGGTCCGGTACGCCCCGGCGCAGGCCCAACGCGTGAACCTCGATGCCAAGCCCCTGAATCTGCTCCCCTACCGGCCCTGTCTCTGTCATCGAAACCACGGCTGCTTCGGAGATGTTTTCGCGCAGCAGTTTGAACAGCATGGTTTCGGCACCGGCCGCGCGCAGGCCGGTAATCACATGCAGTACGCGCGGAATCACGCCGCCCGCCCGCGGGCCGGAGCAGCGGGCACGGGCGTCGGCATCGGCGCGTACGCGGTGCGGTGGTTCACAGCATATCGCACCAGCGAGACGATCACGTGATACTGCATCCAGACCCAGACAAAAGCGATCTGTAACCGGTGCCGGGGTTCCTGGAGAATGGGGACCATGCCATAAAACACCGTCAACGTGGCAAGTACCACCAGCAGCAGCGACGCTCCCGGCGCACGTTTCCACAGGAAGGCGCCTCCGCCCAACGCGGGGATGAAGAAGAGCCAATGCAACATCGACGGAATTTGCAGGAACGAGTATGACGCGTCTATCGACCAGGGCTGCGGAGTGAGGGCGAACCGCAGCGTTCCGTATACCGTGGCCGCGGGGTTCAGCGCCAGATACTGGTAGGGGATGTAGGAGGGGAGAACCAATACCATCGCGCCCATCGCTACCACCAGGAGACCGTATTTCCCCCAGCCGGGCCGCTTGACCAGAATCCAGCACGCGCCTGCGCCCATCAAGAGGACGGGGACATAGAAGCGGATCCAGGGAAGGAGGAGGAGCGGAATCGCCAGCCCGGCAACGGCGGCAATGCGCCGCGGCATGCTGATGCCCGGCTCTGCCACACGCAGGAAATAATAGCAGGCAGCCAGGACCAGCGTCATGACCAACACGTCCTTGAGGTTCGCTATGGATGACCAGACCAGCACATCCCAATGCAGAAGAAAGAAGACCAACAGGCCTTGCGAGTAGCGCACGCTGAACCCGTCCATTCGCGCGATGCGGTACAGGAATACGCCTGCTACGCAGGTAAGCCCGATGTTGAGAAAAACCGGTGCATAATACAACGGCCCGAGCAGAAACTGCGCGAGCAGATTCCACCATGGATAGAGGATATGGAAACCGCCGGACAGGATGAAGAGCGTGGTGAGACCGCCCGGGTTCACCAGCACCGAAACGGGGTCATACCCCATGTTCAGCAACTCTCTTCCATACTCCCAATAGGAGATGTCATCGAGAAGCACCCAACGCCCGTCGAACAGCCAGCCAAAGTACAGCAGGCCCGCGGAAACCTTCGCGGCAGCCACTAACGCCGCGATCCACAGCGGCAGAAACCGGGCGAGAACGAGCACCGACACGATGCCGATGGCCAGTGCTGCGAAAGCGAGTTGCGCGGTCAGTCCGCTGCCCACAACACGGCCTCCGTCCGGTCGAGGAGCTGTTCGACGGAGAACCTCTGCGCGATACGGTCGCGAGCGGCAGCGCGGACGGATGCATCGCGGCAAGTCGCAGCCACATCGCGTATGCCGGCCGCGAGAGCGGCAGAATCGCCAGGTGCGACGATGACGCCGGTGTCCCCCACAATTGCGGCCGAATCTCCGGCATCAGTGGCAACGCAGGGCACGCCGCAAGCCATGGCCTCACCGATCACATTTGGGAAGCCTTCGCTGGCGGAGGCCGAGCAGAGCACGTCCAGCGCATTGTAGGCGTCGGTCATGCCGAGCATCTCACCCGCCCAATGGAGCTTTGCGTCCAGCCCCAGCTCGCTCGATAGCTCGCGCAGGCGCCGTTCGGCTGCTGCAGTACCGCCACCGATGCAGACAAAGCGAAAGGGCTGTTCTGGCGCGAGGAGCGCCGCAGCTCGCATGAAGTTGTCATGGTCCTTCGCGGGGTCCAGGCGTCCCGCGAGACCGATGAGGATGTCGTTTGGCCTCACGCGCCATTGTGCTCTTTGCGCGGAGCGCGCCTCGTTGTCCGGCTGGAAAACGGTGGTATCGATCGCATTCGGAATCACATGCATGGCCTTCGCGGCGTAGCCGGCGGCGGAGTGGTGTTCCGCGCCGGCGTGCGAGTTGACGATGACCGCATCGGGGAGGCCGCTGAGCCCGCGGAGCACCCGGTAGAGAATATGCGTCGGCCAGTCATAATCTGACAGGACGAGGTCGGCGTAGCGAATCCCCCAAACGATACGCGTGTCGCGCAGCAGGGGCTTGGCCAGCACCGCCAGCAGGTTGGGCACGTCCAGATAGCCATGCACCACATCTGGCTGGAGCGCCCGCAGCTCGGCCGCCAACCGGCGGCCAAATCTGCCCACGTCCCACCGCCCCTTTTTTCCGAGACAGCGAACGTCTATGCCCGCACCCTCGAGCTCGCATTCGAACGCGCCGCCGGGGTAGAAGGTGAGGACCGTCACCTCGTGTCCTCTGGCGCTGAGGCCGCGGGCGAGCAGCGCCAGCTGGCGTTCGGCACCCCCAGTATCGAGCGACCGCGCGATGAAGACTACACTGCGGCGGCGCGGGGCGGTTGCCGCTTCCGCGCATGCGGCATCTGGACGCCCGCGGACGGCGGCCGTCACCTGGCTTCGCCGGCGCTGACGCTGTCGAGGAGCTGGTCCCATTCGGCCAGCACCTTTTCCAACGAGAATCGCTCGCGCACCTCGAGAGCGCGCCCGCCTAATTGCGCGCGCTGCGCGGAATTATCGATCAATGCGCTGATCGCGTCGGCGAGCCTGTCTTCGTCTTCCGCAGGCACCAGAAGACCATCGACCCCATGGCGGATGATGTGGCGCGGGCCGGAAGCGCAATCGGCGGCGATCACCGGCGCCCCTTGCGCCATTGCCTCTAGCAGTGCATTCGGAAACCCCTCGAACCGCGACGGCAACACGAATACCCCCGCCTCCGCAAGAACGCCTGCGGGATCCGCGGTGAGACCGGGAAGGTGCACGGCGGCGGCGACTCCGCTCTCGGCGGCCAGGCGCTCGAGCGCCGCTCTCTCCGGACCCTCGCCGTAGATCCAGAGGGACCACTCGGGATGGCGGAGAGCCACCCCGGCAAAGGCCCGGATCAGCAGATCAAACCCCTTTTCCCGCCCTAGCCTGCCGATGCCGACGATATGTTTTTGTCGCCAACGCGCGGCCCGCCCTGGTGGCTGCGGCCCCGGCCCGGGGGGCTGGGGCCGCACAGGGTTCGAGATCACTGCGACACGCGATGGGTGCACCACGCCCTCCGCCCATGCCCGCACCGATTCGGTCTGCACGACCAATCGGTCAGCCAGCGGATACAACGCGCGCCGCGCGAGCCGCCGGGCTGATGACAAGCGGTGCTGCCGGGGGTCGGTGCGTTCGGAGACGATCACCGGAACTCCGAGCCCGGCT
>JBBSMO010000130.1:0-6769 GCA_038233155.1 Longimicrobiales bacterium | reverse complement strand
CGGGCAGCGAGCGGAGGTTAGCCGCCGCTCGAAACGCTAAAGTTCAGGTTGAGTGTGAGTGGGCCAGGCGCCCGCTCACATCTCAATCGGATGCGCCAGGAGCGCGACACGCCTAGCCCAGCGGGCCCGGCGGTAATCGAACTCCCCACACCTAGAAAGGTGCATCCATGCCTTCCGGATACTCAACTGCAACCGCCGGCGCCGAGCTGGTCCCCGAGCAGGTAGCCGCGCTCCTGATCGAGCCGCTGCTCGCCGAGGCCGTAGTCCTCGCCGCCAGCCCGGTCATCTTCCAAGCCAACGGCGCGCCGCTTCAGATTCCAAAGATCACGGCGCTCGATCTGAGCGACCCGTGGCGAGCGGAGAACACCCTGATCAACGAGGCGGACCCGAGCTGCCAGACGGTAACGGGCGCGGTGACGAGTGTCATCACGATGGGGAAAGCGGGTTGCGAACAGTTGTCGTCCGCACTCGCGCGCGAACAGTACGCGAAGCCGCCCGTGACGCTGCGGCAGGCGCCATTCGGTGCCCAGCTTGCCAACTACTTTCAGTACTTCGACTGGCAGTGGTCGCGTTCGATAGACGGGCGGATCGGGTATCTGGCACCCGCGCGGCTGCCCTTCACCCTGCTCTTCCTCGCGCTCGGGATCTGGGGGGCGTGGCAGCACTGGCTGCGGGACCGGAAGAGCTTCGCGTACATCGCGACGCTGTTCGCGACCCTATCTTTCGGCTTGATCTTCTATCTCAACTTCAAGTACGGCTACGGCCAGGTGGATGCCCGCGGCCTCCCGATCGATCTCGCCGAGGTGCGCGAACGCGACTACTTCTTCCTGGTATCCTTCTCGGTGTGGGGCTTGTGGGCCGGCATCGGGCTTACAGCGCTGTGGCTGGCGATCAGCGAGCGCTATGCGCGGGGCCCCGACCTGCGCCGCCCGCTGGCTATCGCATCCCCCATCCTCGCGTTGGCGCTGATCCCGCTGGTGCTGAACTGGCCGTACGCAACGCGCAACGGCGACTACGCGGCGCGCGACTGGGCGTACAACCTTCTGCAAAGCGTCGAGCCGTATAGCGTTCTGATCACCAACGGGGACAACGACACCTTTCCGCTCTGGTACCTGCAGGAGGTCGAGGGAATTCGCCGGGATGTGACGGTGATCGTCTGGTCGTATTTCAACACGCCGTGGTACGGCAAGCAACTGCGGGATCTGACCACCCCCTGCGCCACGCCCGATGCCTGGGCCGCCGACGATACGCGGATCATCTGCCAACGGGCCTTCGAACCCGCCAACGCACCAGACTTCTACAGCACCGGCGCGGCCTCGCCCGCTCCGCCGGTCACGTCCATTCTGCCCTACACAGATGCGCAGTTGGAAGCGATCACGCTGTCACAACCCGCAGTGCTGCCGCAGGACCAACTGTTCGAGTCGGGTGGGATACAGGCGATCTTGCCTGCCAACACGGTGCTCATGCCCGCGGACCAGTTGATCCTCTCGATCGTCAAGGAGGCGAACGGGCAACGCCCGGTGTATTTTGCGGCGACGACCAATGTGCATCGCAAGCTGGGGCTCGCCCCGTTCACCGCGCGGCAAGGGGTAGCGTTCAAGCTGATCGATCCCGCGCAACCCCCTGCCGGTCTGCTGGCCATGCCGCAGAACGACCCGAACGCCTGGGCGTACGGCGCGTACTTGGATGTGGACCGGCACCGCGAACTGCTCTGGGACACCTTCGTTCACCGGGACTTGGCGGACCGGCCGTACTGGCCCGACGATGCTACGCGCGGCATACCCACCTACTATGCCGCCGCACACATCGCCCTTGCGCAGGCCGAAGCCATGCTCGGCAATGAAGCGGCGGTGCAGCGCAACATCGAAGCGGTGGAACGGTGGAGCGCGCTGGCGCGGCGGTAATCGTGATCGGCGGTCCGGGACCGCGGGTACTCACGCAGCCGCGGCCGCGGGGAGCCTGGCTTGTTGCCACGGCAGCGCATGGCCACGGGCCATGGCAGCGATCAGTTCGTTGATTTGAGGTGCCGGTACGGGCCGGGAGAAATGGAAGCCTTGGCCCCGCTGGCAGCCGAGCTGCCGCATGCGCGCCCACTGCTGCTCGTCTTCGATCCCTTCCGCGACCACTTGCAACTTCAACCCCAGGCCCAACTGAACGATGGCGGCTGCGAGCGGTGACTCGGCGTCGGTACCGGCTTCGCGGACAAAGGTACGATCTACCTTGAGGATGTCGATCGGGAACTTCTGCAGGTAGCTGAGGCTCGAATACCCGGTGCCGAAATCGTCAATTGCTAGCTCGATCCCAATTTCACGGAGGCACTCGAGGCGCTCCATGGTCCCGTCGGTGTTCTGTATCAACACACTCTCCGTGAGCTCGAGCACCAGCAGTTCGGGCGGCAGGCCAGAGGCGTTGAGTACCGAACGGACGTGTTCGACGAGGCCGGGAAGCGCAACTTGGCGGCCCGAGAGGTTGACCGTCACCGGAAGGGGACCCGCGGCGGGGAATCGATCCTGCCAGCGGCGGGCCTCACAGCAGGCCTGTTCCAGCACCCAGCGGCCGATGGGTACGATCAGGCCGAGGTCCTCTGCCATTGGAATGAAGTCGGCTGGCGAGAGCAGCCCGCGCTCGGGATGAGCCCAGCGAATCAGTGCCTCCGCACCGGTGATTCGGCCGGTGCCGAGGCACACCAGAGGCTGGTAGTGGAGTTGGAACTGGTTCCGGTCCAGAGCGGCGCGCAACTCCGCTTCCAGCTCAAGCCTTTCGAGCAGACGGCGGTGCATTTCAGGCTTGAAGACGCGGAATGCCCCTTTGCCTTCTTTCTTCGCTACGTACATGGTCAGGTCGGCGTTGCGAAGCACCACTTCGGCATCATCACCGGGCGCGGCGTACGCAATTCCGACGCTGACGCCCACCAAGGCCTCGCCCTGATCCAACGGGAAGGGGGCGTGCAGTGCGGCGAGGACCCTTTCGGCGACCTTCGCCGCACCCTTGGGATCGGCCATGTCCTCGAGGAGGATCGCGAACTCGTCACCCCCCAGGCGTGCGCAGGTATCTACCTCGCGGACGCAGCGGCGGAGGCGCTCCGCCGCCATGCCCAGCAGCGCGTCGCCGGCGGCGTGGCCGAAACGGTCGTTGACGAGCTTGAAGTTGTCGAGGTCCAGAAAGAGTACGGCGGGTGGTTGGCCGTTCCGGCGGCCTCGGGCCAGCCCCTGCGCTACGCGGTCGCGGAACAGGGTACGGTTAGGCAGATCCGTCAGCCGGTCGTGGAAGGCGTCGTGCGATAGCCGCTCTTCCAATTCCTTGCGTTCGGTGATGTCGATGAGCGTCGAGAGGATGCACTGTTCTCCGTTCATCTCCATCACGTCCGCGGAAACCAGCATGCTCCGAAGACCGCCATCCGCCGCTACCAAGACGACTTCCATTTTGCGCACCGCGCCGACCGCCTGCAGCGTTTCGAGCACTTGGGTGCGCTCGGCGGGGTCCGCCCACATACCGGCCTCCGCCGACGTCTGCCCTATCAAGCGGCCCCCGGAGTAGCCAGTCGCATGCGTATACGCCTCGTTCACAGCGAGGAAGCGGCCGGTAGCGAGGGAGCTTATCGCTAGCGGCGAGGGGTTGCCGGCAAAGGCTTTGGCGAAGCGCTCTTCCGAGCGGCGGAGTTCGCCCATCATCCGCATCAGGTGAATCGCCGGACCGGCAAGCGCCGCGATGGCTTCCAAAACTTCTACATCTCCAGGATTGTACTCCGCCTGTCCCTCGCGGGCGACCCAGAGCACCCCGAGCACCTGATCGTCATCTGTGATCGGAGCGAGAATGGCTGTTCCGGGCGGTGCATCCGCCGGGTGCAATACGGCAGAAGTCCCGGCGGGGCTGCCGGAAAAGTGCAGAATCTCCGAGCGCCGGCCGCGAATCACTGCCTCGCTGGGGTGGCCCTCAACCGGAATCGCAGTGGCCGCACCAGATTGGCGCGCGTGGGCGGGGAGCCGCAGCAGATGTTGCCCGGGGTCGTAGATCGCTATGCGGCAGGCGTCGAAGACGAGGGTAGCTTCGCACGCATCCCAGAGAAGTTCCTGAAGCTGGGCGGGTGATGCGGCCGTAACCACGCCGGCCGCGGCCGAGGCCACAGCGCTCATCCGGCGCGCCATCATCTGGGCGCGTTGCTCCGCTTCTCTAACTGCTGCCGTTTGACTCTCGCGTTCGGTAATGTCGAAGGCGAGGCCAATGACTTCGGTGAGGGTGCCGTCGGGGTCCCGCAGGGGGGTAGTGATGTTGTCGAACCGCCGGTCGCCGAGCGTTGTCGTCCAAGCAGTCGGTTCCCCCGTCAACGCACGGCGTAACTGAGCGGCGAGCTCCGGGTCGGACCCATACATCTCGAAGACCGAGGCACCTACGGCTTCTCCTGGCTCCAGCCCCAGCGCTTGCAGACCGCTGCCCTCGGACATAGTGAAGATGCCGTCGGGGTCGAGCCCGTAAACGACCGCGGGAAGGTTGGACAATACCGCTGCAAGCCTCGCCTCGCTGGCGCGCAACCGAGCCGCCGTGGCGCACAGATCGGCCGCCGACGCACTCAGCGCCTCTGCGCGCAGTTCGGCGCTTCGCCGCCGCATCCAAAGGTAGCCGCCGAACCAGAGCAGCAGCATCACCAAGGCCCCGGTGACGATCGCGGCGTACGGGGGCCGCGGAGCGAACCGGATGTCCGCTGGGTCTCTGGGGGCTACTCGGTACCCGCTGTCGAAGGGCGGGGCGCCGTCGGATTGGTTGATGATGCCCGTGATCTGCACCGCGCCGCCGTCCCGCAGCCGCGCCTGGAATGCAGGGTCGCTGAAGCGACGCGACAAGGTGAGCGGAATCGTGCCGGTATCGTCACGTAGCAGTACCGCGGTTTGTCCATCTTCTGAACGGGTAACCACCAGTTCGCCGGAGAGGCGGACAAGCTGGCCTTCGAATCTCTCTCCCCGTCCGGCTGCAGCAGTGACTGACACCGGTTGGGTTGCACTGCCCCTAGCATAACGGTCGAGCTTCGAGACGATCAGCTCTTCCGCACCCCGGTACTGGTTCAGCTTCCCAGTGGCCTTCACCATATCTCCGATCGCAAGATCTGCCGGGAGAACTTCTCCCGACTTGGCAACCAGGGTGATGCCGCCGGTCGCATCCTGGAGATGGGAGATCAGCGCGCCGCTTTCGACCGTCAGCGGGCGCGCGGTGATGACCCCCCGCACGGTGACGGTCTGGCCGAGCTGATCCGGGACGTGGGTCGCGCCCGTATCACGCCGGGTCTCGGCAACGGTCGAGACGGAGTTTTGCGCACCCAGCGGCTGCAGCGACAACAGCGTGCATAATGCCGCCAACCCGAGGGCCTGCGCGGGGCGAGCTGCCACGCGCAGGCTACGCCGGCGGGCCGGTGCTCTTACGGCTGATGGTGACATTTCCAAGCGAGCGGGCTTGTGCGTGCAGGAAGGACACACTCTGCGGCAGACGAGGCGGGAACCGTACACTCAAAGCATCGGCAGCAACGCCGCGGGGCTGCACTGGAACAGGGCGGGCGGGGCGTTCGTTGATCTGGCGCCGGGATAGGGGGATGACGCGGCCTGCTCGTGGTACTGGTCCCGCGCCCGGCTCAGCGCTCCCGCGCCCGCGTGACGGGCGCGGGCTTCGCGGGTGACGGCGCAGGCGGCAGCATGGCCTCGAGCGCCCCGAGCTCCGCCTGCAGCGCCTCCGAGCGCGGCACCGGCGGGGGCACACCCCCGGGCGGAACAGGCGGCGCCGGCTTGGGCTGGTTTCTTCGCTTCATGGCTCCCTCCGATCGCGGGGGAAGGGGCGGCCGGTGGCGGCCACCCCTGACTCTTTACGAAACCCGGCTCGTGCATCGTCCGCGAGCCGGGAGCGGGCGTGCCTCCGCGCTTGCCGCGGCGACACGCCCGCTCCCCCGGCGCCTACTTCGTGAACTGGAAGTCGGCCGTGGGCGAGCTGCCCTCGCCGAGGTCCAGCTACATCGTCTTGCAGGAGTTGGCGTAGCCCTTGGACGTCTTCCAGTTGTACTGGTAGTACCCGTCGCCCAGGTTCTGCAGGCCCGACGAGCCGGCCGCCTCTTCAGCGACCTGGTTCTCCGTCGTTCCCAGATCGCAGGCCAGGCTTGCAACGGTCACCTCGGCGCCCGCCAGGTCGAGAACCGGCGCACCCGTGGCATCCAGCAACCGCCATTTCAGCGCGATCGTCTGGCCTGCCTTGGCCGTGTTCAGCCCGTCGTTGCTCACCGGCGCCGTGAAGCCGATAAAGTCGTAGGTTAGCTTCGCCGGGACATTCGTCCGGCCGAAGGTGTTGTCGCCCCAGCAGGCGATCGTGCCGCCGGTCTTGACCGCGCAGGTGTATTGGCGGCCCGCGCTGACCTGCGTGAAGGTGCCGATCGGGGCGTCCGTCTCGCCGGAGCCATTGTCGCCCCAGCAGGCGAGCTCGCCGCCGGTCTTGACCGCGCAGGTGTGAGCGCCGCCCGCGCTGACCTGCGTGAAGGAGGTGCCGAGCGGGGCGTCCGTCTGGAGGTTCTGGTTGTTGCCCCAGCAGGCGATCGTGCCGTCGTCCGTCTTGACCGCGCAGGTGTGAAAGCCGCCCGCGCTAACCTGCGTGAAATCGCCGCTCGGGGCGGTGGTCGAGCCGGAAGAGTTGCCGCCCCAGCAGGTGATCGTACCGACGGTGTTGACCGCGCAGGTGTGAGCGCCGCCCGCGCTGACCTGCGTGAAGGTGCCGCTCGGGGCGGTCGCCTGGCCCTGGGAGT
>JBBSMO010000129.1:0-6845 GCA_038233155.1 Longimicrobiales bacterium | reverse complement strand
TGTGGGGTGTCTTCCTGCTCTGGCATTTGGCGGTATTTCGCGACGCGCGGGCACTCTCGCGCCGCCTGGCACTTGCAGCAGGCGCGCTGCTGATCGCATTTCTGCTCGCTGCCGTCAACTTTCTGCCATTTCTAGACTACATCGATGCATCGCCGCGCGGCGGCGAGGGCGGGCGCGGCTATGAATACGCGACTTCCTGGGCGATGCCCCCGGGCGAGATCCTTGGGCTCGCGGTACCCGAGGCGCACGGGGTCTCCGTGGCGGATGAGACTGGAAGCTATCCGTTCGGCCGGTATACAGGAACGAACCCGTTCAAGCTGCACACGGAGTATGCCGGCGCGCTCGTCCTGCTTCTGCTAGTTCTCGGCGCCGCGTATTCGCGGCGCGAGCGGGTGTGGTGGTTTTTTGCCGGATTAGCGGTCTTCGGCCTCAGCTTCGCCTTTGGCGCGAGCTCGCCCCTCTACCGGCTGTACTACGAGTTCCTGCCCGGAACGGACAAGTTTCGGGCCCCGTCGATCGCCTTTTTCCTGGTGTCGGTTGCACTGGCCGCAATGGCGGGGCTGACGCTCGAGCAGCTCGCGCGGGCGCGAGCTTCGTCCACGCTTCCTGCCCGCCGGAAGGCATCGGAAACGGCCCATGACCAGCCGAAGCTGCTCTGGTGGCTGGGCGGCTACCTGGGCCTGCTCGTCTTGGCGATGCTGTTGTCCGGTGGCGGAAGCGAAGCAGGTTCGGCGGCCAGCCGCGGCTGGTTTCGCTTCACCTTGTTCTCTGCCGGCTTTGCCGCTTTGATCTGGACTTGGTTCGAGGGCAAGCTCGCTTCCACTGGTGCGGCGATTGGCCTCGCGCTCTTGGTTGTCGTCGATCTGTGGATCGTGGACCGGCCATTCTTCCAGACTGTGGACGGGCCGGAGTACATGTTCGCGCAGGATGATGTCTCCGCCTTCCTCGCGAGCCAGCCGGAGACCGGCCGGGTTTGGACACTCCCCTTCCCGCCGGGCGGTGTGTACCGCAATGGCGGCAACTACCTGATGTTGTTCGGCATCGACCAAGCGGGCGGCGAGCACCCCAATCCGCTGCAGCGCTACTACGAATATGTCGGCGCGGGCGAGCAATCCTATACCGATTGGCACAACCTGCTAACGTACCCGCAGTTCATGGCGGCGGCGAACATCCGCTATCTGATCAGCGGCGCTCCGCTAGAGGTGCCGGGTTTCGGCGAGGTGCACCGCGGCAGCGCCATCATCTACGAAAATCTCTCCGTGTTGCCGCGCGCGTACCTGGTGCCTCGGGTCGTTCCTGTAGAAGGGGGTGCCGCCGCACTCCGGCAGATGGAGAATGCCGCCTGGAACCCCGCGGAAACTGCTTTCGTAACCGCCGAAGCGGGGCGGCCGCTCCCGAACGTTGGGGGGGGCGGTACGGCGAGGGTGGTGGAAAGCACGCCTGACAGAGTAGTCGTCGATGTGAATGCGGAAAGCCCCGCTTTTCTCGTACTGGGCGACAACTACTATCCTGGATGGACTGCCACGGTGGCTGGAGCCGAGGAGCCGGTATTCAGGACCAACCACACCTTGCGGGGCGTGCCGGTGCCCGCCGGCAGGCAGCAGGTAGTCTTCGAGTTCCATTCTGCCGGATTGCAGATCGGCTACTTGATCTACTTTGCGGGGCTCGTACTACTCGCCGCGTACGCAGCCTGGCTGTTGATTGCTCACCGCAGAGGGCGGGAGACCGGCGCCTCTTCCGGGTGAAAGACAAGCCCATTCGCCCGTGGCTCCGCACAGTCGCGGCAGTGGTGCTGGTGGGGGCGGCATTCTTCTTTTTAGGCCGGGAAATTCTCCGGAACCTGGATCAACTTCGCGGTTTCGAGTGGCAGGTGCGGCCGGTGCTGCTCCTGGCCTCTGTGGTCGCGCTGTCGCTGGTATTGCTCGGCGGCACATGGATCTGGAAGCTGGTGCTCGTGAAGTTCGGGATCTCCGTGCCGCTGCGGCCGCTCGCGCGAGCCTGGTTCCTATCCAACTTGAGCCGCTACATCCCTGGCACCGTTTGGCAGTTCGTCAGCTTGGCGGGGCTATCGGCACAGGCAGGAGTTCCGGCTGCAACCGCGGTGACTTCCCTGCTTGTTCACGTTGGGTTCACTGTGCTTTCGGGCGCCTTGGCGGGGGTATGGCTGCTTCCTCCGGAGTTGGCCGGCAAGCTTGCTCCCGCACTTGCCGTTGCCCGGTGGGCCAGTCCGCTGGCAATCGCGTGCGTCCACCCTGCTATCATCCGCCGCCTGGTCAGCATCGCACAGCGACTCGGTCGCGGAGCGCGAATTCCGTGGCAGGGGAGCTGGGTGGAGGGCGTCGGGTTTTTGATGCTGGGATGCCTGTCCTGGCTCGCCTACGGCGCCGCCTTTTACCTTTTTCTGCTTGCATTCACGAGTCTCCCGCCGAGCGCGTATTTCGCGCTCGCGGCTATCAACGCGTTGGCCTTTTTGGTAGGCTTCGCCGCTGTGTTCGCACCCGGCGGGATCGGCTTCAAGGAGGCGGCGATGGGGCTGCTGCTTGCGGGGCTGGTGCCGGCCGGCGTTGCGGCGGCACTTGCTATCGCCGCGCGTCTGTGGTCAATTGCCGCGGAGGTAGCGCCCGCACTGGTGCTGGCGCGGCGGGAGCCACCAATCGCAATTCCGCCGTCAACGGCGGCGAACACGTAAAGCGGCGAGCCGCTCCGTTACCCAACGAGACAGATCGATGCTGGAAGAACTGAAAGAGAAGCTGGGCGCGGAGATCGAGCGCCTGAGCCACGAGCTGCAAGTGACACTGCCGCAGGCGATCCAAAAAGCGGTCGAGCACGGCGACCTGCGCGAAAATTCCGAGTACAAGTCCGCACTGGAACGGCAGCAGTTCGTGCAGGCGCGGCTGAACCACCTGACCCGCCGGTACGGGGAGCTCTCGAAGATCGACTTGAGCGAAATCCCGGATGACCGCATCGGCTTCGGCTCCCGGGTGACCGTGTTGGATCTGAAGAGCAATGAGGAAGAAACCTACACCCTGGTGTTCGGTGACTACATCGACATCGACTCGGGGCAGATTTCTGTGGCCTCTCCGTTGGGCCAGGCGCTGATGGGAAAGAAGAAGGGGAACAAGGTCGCGCTGAAGCTGCCCAGAGGGGAACGGCACCTCAAGGTGCGCGACTTCACTACTCTTCCCCAGATGGTCGATTCGTAGGGGCGTGCAGCGCTGCCGGCGGTGTTCTACCGTTGGGCCATGCGCCGCAGCTCGTCTACTTCGGTCCGCAGCAGGGCGATCAATTCGGCGATGAAACCGAAGCCGAAAAGCATGAAGCCGACCGTTTCGAGCAGGAGCACGAGGGTGAGGAGCGGCCGGTAGCCGAAGGGCGGCATCCACCCCGCGACGCGGAGAACGACTGCGAGGGCTCCTACCAGAATGCCGAGGGCGATGAGCGCCAGGCCGCTGCCGCCGAAGAATTGCATGGGCTTGGCGCTGAACTTCAGGTAGAACCAAACCACGATCAGGTCGCCGACCCCGACGAGGATACGGCGGCGGCCGGAGAACTTTGCCTCGCCTGCATGGCGGGGGAAGAGCTGCACGTCGATCTCGGTAACGCTGAAGCCGCGCGCGTGCGCCAGCACCACGAAGAAACGATGCCAGTCGTGGCGTAGCGCGAGTTCGTCGAGGATTTCGCTCCGGAAAGCCTTGATCGAGTTCAGATCCCGCACGGGCACATCGAACAGCCTCTGCGAGAGCCGGTTGTACGTGCGGCTGACGAAGCGCTTCTCGTAGACGCCAACTTTTCGACCCACGACGATGTCCCAACCCTCAGCGAGCTTGCCGAGCAGGCGGGGGATTTCGTCGGCCGTGTGCTGCAGATCCGCGTCGAAGAGAACCAGGTACTCGCCCGTCGCGTGTTCAGCGCCGGTGACCATCGCCTCAGTTTTCCCCAGATTACGCCGGTGGCGCACCACCTTCAGCGCTCCCCACCCGGCCCCCTCGCGTTCCGCCGCCTCGGCAGTTCCGTCGGCAGAGCCGTCGTCCACTAAAACGACCTCGCCGTGCAACCCGTACCGATGAAAGCAGTCGCGCAGAGCCGCGACTAGCGCGGGTATGTTTTCGACTTCGTTATAGGCCGGGACGACAACGGTGAAGCTGGCGTCCGCTCCCGGTTCAGCAGCGTGCATGGAGCCTTCTGCCGCAGCGACTGGAAGCGCGGGCGGCGGCGCTGCGCGAGAGCCGGCGGGCGCGGTCACACCCGCTTGCGCATCCGGGCGGAGAGAATGCCGAGCTGGTCGCGATACTTGGCCACGGTGCGCCGGGCGATCTGAATGCCTTCGTTCTTCAGAATGTTGACAATCGCCTGGTCCGTAAGGGGTTTGCTGGCGTCCTCATCTGCAACCAGCTTTTGGATTTGCGCTTTAATGCCGCGAGCCGACACCTCTTCTCCCGACGTCGTAGACAGCCCGGACGAGAAGAAGAACTTGAGCGGGTACACACCGCGGGGCGTCTGCACGAACTTCTCGTTCGTTACCCGTGAAACCGTCGACTCGTGCATGTCGATCACCTCGGCTACTTCGCGCAGGGTGAGCGGCTTCAGGTGCTGGACCCCCCGCTCGAAAAACTCGCGTTGCCGGTCCACGATGAAGTTCATCACCTTGAGCATGGTCTGGCGGCGCTGCTCGATGGCCTGAATCATCCAGTTCGCCGAGTTCAGCTTGTTCGAGATGAACTCCTTGTTCTCGCCCGCGAACTTCTTCTTGTCCTTGGCGATCTCGCGGTAGGTACGCGACAGCTTGAGGCGCGGCAGATTGGTGTCGTTGAGAAAGACCAGGTAGTCGCCGCTGATCTTGTCCACCACCAGATCCGGCGTGATGTAGTTGTCGTCGTGGTTGGCGTACTTGAGGCCGGGCTTCGGGTCCAGCTTCGAGATTTCATCCGCCGCATCCTGCACGTCGCGCGGGGTGATGCCGAGGTCCTTCGAGATCTCGGACCAGCGGTGGTTGATAAGCTGCTCGAAATATTCTTCGGCAATGCGGTAGGCCCGCTCCTCGCCGAGCTCGGCATCCACCTCCTCGGGCGTAGGTTCTTCTTTCGGGTGGCGGCGCAGCACCGTCTGGAACGCGCCGTCCCGAAGCTGGAGCATGATGCACTCGCGCAGGTCACGCGCCCCCACCCCGGCGGGATCAAAGCCCTGAACGACACGGAGGAGCCGCTCGGCTTCGCCCAGGCGGTACGGCGCGAGTTCGGCGTCCGCCACATCCCACTCGAGTCCGCGCTCGTCCAGCAGGTCATTCAGCGAGATGACGATTTCTTGCAGCGGGCAGACGAGGTACCCCTCGTCGTTGATGTTGCCGATGATCTCCTCGCCTAAAAGCAGCTCCCGGTCCGAAACGCGAAGATGGGTGAGCTGATCCTGGAGATGATCGCTCAGGTCCCGGGTCGCGACGGAGACCGGCTCGTAGTATTCCCGCTCCTCGTACTCTTCCCGCCGCCCGCCAGCTTCGAAACCGTTTAGCAGAATCTCCTCCCAGTCGATCTCGTCGTCCCGCTCGTCCTTTTCCGCCTCGAGAGTGTCATCCAGATCACTCTCGATCATCTCGAGGAAAGGGTTGTTGAGCAGCTCCTGCTTGAGGTGCGCCTGCAGGTCCAGCAGAGGCATGTAGAGCAGATCCATCGCCTGATAAAGGCGCGGATTGATCTTCATCTCCTGCTTGAGAGCAGTCCCTTGGTACAGGCCAGTTTTCATCAGCTTTTCAGTTTTGCTCGGGCGGGGCGTAACGGGCTCTCATACGGGCCGTCAAGGTCGGGCCGAGGTAGATTTCGGCGACCTCTTCGTTCCACACGAGTTCGGAGACGGTGCCACTCACCCGTACCCGCCCATCGTACATGATGTAGGCCCGATCTACGATATCGAGCGTCTGTTCCACATTGTGATCACTGATCAGGACGCCAATGCCCCGGCGCCGCAGGTCGGCGACGATCTGCTGGATGTCGTGCACGGCGATAGGGTCCACCCCGGCGAACGGCTCGTCCAGCAGCATGAAGCGGGGTTGCCCTACCAGCGCGCGGGTGATCTCGAGGCGGCGCCGTTCGCCCCCTGAGAGCGCGTATGCCTTGCTGTCGCGCAGGTGCTTGATGCCGAGTTCGTCCAGCAGCTTTTCAAGGCGCTCGCGCTGTTCCCGCCGCTTCAGCCCGCGCATCTGCAAGATGGCCAGCACATTCTCCTCGACAGTGAGCTTGCGGAAGATCGAGGGCTCCTGTGCCAGATACCCGATGCCGCGGCGGGCCCGCTTGTACATGGGGACGGAGGTGATGTTCTCCCCGCCCACATGGACGGTTCCCCGGTCCGGCGGGATCAGGCCCACAATCATGTAGAAGGTCGTGGTCTTCCCTGCCCCGTTGGGCCCCAGCAACCCCACGATCTCACCTTCCGTGACGGAAACGTCCACCTCGTTTACGACGCGGCGGCGGCGGTACGATTTCACCAATCCGCGCGACGAAAGGGTGAGTGCATCGGGCGCGAGCTGCGGCGGCTCGGTGCGGTGGCCGTTGCTCTGCGCTTCTTCCGCCGCAGGCAGTGGTTGCGGGTCGGGAGCCCCGTCGAGGCGCGGTCCCCGTTCGAGAGCCGCGGCGATCTCGTTGTCGATTTCAGCCGCCCAGCTCTGCCGGTCCCCGGCCGGTGCCGCGGCCAGCGGCGCCCGCAGCCGGATGCCTGCTTCGCTCCCCGGCTGCGGGTTTTCGCCGGGCGGGAGATCAGGGAGCGCAGGCGGTTCGAGCACTCCGGCTGCGATGAGGCGCGGGAGTGCGTGATCGTCGAGATAGCGAATCGCCGGGTCCGACAGAAAGCCGGCTTGA
>JBBSMO010000128.1:0-6856 GCA_038233155.1 Longimicrobiales bacterium | reverse complement strand
CGGCGAGCTAGGCCAATGGTCCGAATGGGCCGAGTCCCGCGCCCTGGATTGGGGGGCGCTCGCGGCACCGCTTCCCGCCGGTTTGCAGCGTTTGGTGCGCGACCTCAACCATCTGTATCGTACACACCCTGCTTTGTGGCAACAGGATTTCGACAGCAGCGGTTTCGAGTGGATCGACTTCCACGACACCGCCAACAGCGTCATCTCCTTCCTTCGCAAGGCGGAGCCGGACGATTCCGGCCTCGTCTTCATCTGCAACTTCACCCCGGTGGTGCGGGAGGAGTATCGGGTGGGAATGCCGGCGGCGGGCCGCTACACCGAACTGCTGAATAGCGACGGGGAGATGTACGGCGGGAGCAACGTCGGTAACTTCGGCGGCGTGGCTACCGAGCCCGTTGCGGCGCACGGGTGTGAGCAATCGCTGCTGCTGACCCTGCCGCCGCTCGGGTTCGTCGTGCTCCGCCGTGACGCAGCGGCTGGCACCACTTCCTGATTACCGGCTTCGCTACACTTCAACTAGAGGAGAATCAGCACGATGGATAACAAGAAGCAAACCTCCGCACCCGAGACAAACTCACCGGGCGGGCCAAAGGCCAAGAAGGCAGCTGCCGCGAAAGCGGGAGCCAAGAAACCCGCAGCGAAGAAGGCCGGCGCTAAAACGGCGGGCGCCAAAAAGACGGGCGGCGGAAAAGCTAAACGCGACCTGCCGCGCGACCTACGAGAGTTCGTAGCGGCCCACCCAGAGGGGTGGAGCCATCAGGAGTGGGATCAGTTGCTGGGCTCCCTCCGCGACAAAGGCCACGATCTCGGCGACAGCGAAAAGATCGGGATCGAGCTCGAGCGCGAGCGCCTCCGGCAGCGCCTGCAAGGGATGTCTGGCCTGGGCCCGCGCCGCATCGATGCGCTGGTCGGCCGCTTCGAAACCCTGTGGAGCCTGCAGCAGGCGAGCGTAGACGAGATTGCGCAGCTTCCTTCCATCCCGCGCAACGTGGCCGAGCGGGTGCGGGAGGAACTGCGGTAGACGCCGTACCATTCGTCGTGGCGCGGAGATTGCACAGCCGCCGCGGCGCTGTCGCCAGGTGCTGGCGGTCGCTTGCTGGCCAGTGAGGCGTTCCGCCATCAGCTAGACCGGGAGCGCATGCTGGCTTGCCAGAAAACCGGCATGCAATCCGAGTTGCCAACTCATGCCGTATTGATGGAGGATGATATGCCCGATCGTCCTGCTCGACTTATCGGCCCCGGCCGACGCGGCTTAGTTGCGGGCTGTTCAACAGGAAGGACAGAAAATCCTTCGCTTTCGTTCCTTTAGGGAGGTGCAGATGAAGATCCCCATGTTTTTGCGGTCGGCCAAGTTCCTGGTCATGCTGCTGGCGGTCACAGCGATAGGTGTGGCTGTGATCGTAAGCGAGTCGATCGGTTCGGACCATGTGGACACCGCCGAGGTCGAGCTGAGCCCGACGCTCGATCTCAACGATGTCTACGTGTTCCCCGGTTCCAGCGATGACCGGATCGTACTCGTGATGGACGTCGCGTCCCCGACCAATGCGCTCGGCCGCGACATCAACGGGTTCGACCCGAACGCACTCTATCAGTTCAAGATCGACAACAACGGAGACGCCACCGAAGACCTGGTCATCCAATTTCTGTTCGACCAGATGACGGACGGCACACAACGAGTCAACGTCCTCGGCCCGGCGGCCCCGGTTCAGACCGGCATGATTAACATGCTCATCTCCGCTCCGGCTTCGCAGGGCAACCCGTTCAATGCGAACTTCATGACAGCGAACGGCATGCAGGTATTCGCCGGGCCGCGCAACGACCCGTTCTACATCGATTTCGAGCAGTTCGTGCAAATCCTTCCGGACCGCCGTCCCGCCACATTCCTGACCGGCGTCGCGACCGACGACTTCATGCCGACAGCTTTCTGTGGTGACGCGGCGCCGTTCGAGACGTCATGCGAGCCGACGGATCTTTTCGCCGGGGCCAACACGCTATCGATCGTCATCGAGATGCCGGAGGCGATGCTGGGCGCCGGCAGCGGGAATGACGCGCAGCTCGGCATCTGGGCCACCATCGGCCGCTAAGGCGACCTTCACGAACTATGACAACGAATAGGAATACCACCATGTGGAATATGAATCGGGCCGGGGTTCTGGCGGCCCTTCTAGCAGTTGGCGCTCTGGCGACGGGGTGCGATCAGGACGAAACGCGGACGATTACCGAGGTCACACCACCGGATACGGTCACCGTCACGGTGCGCGACACGGTGACGATCACCCGGACGGACACTGTCCGCATCGGGAACCCGAGCCTCGTCTTCAACCAGATCGAACGCCTCGGCAACCCGCTGGTCAGTGAAGCGCTGCTCGAGAAGCGTCTGCACGGGTTCTTCAACACCACGAACCCGCCTACGGATTCGATGTTTTTCTACAACGACATCGTCGGCTTCGTCGTCAACGTAGCCGGCCGCGACTCAGCGACCGCTAACGCAATTGCCGGGATCCTCCTGCCCGACCAGTTGCTCGTCTTTCCGAACCGGGCAGCGGGCGTAACGGCCGCGAACTCGGATGACTCCGGCGTTATCGGCTGGCTTACCTGGGCGCTCGCTCCGGGAGAAGGCTACGGAGGGCGAAAGCTCGACAATGATGACGCCGTAGACAAGGCGCTCGGCGCAGTGTTCGGCAGCATTCTCAGTGATCAGAACGTCAGTCCGGGGCTGGCGACCGACAACGTAGGTGACGTGACGATGGACCCGAACACCTTCCCATACGTTGCAGCACCGTTCTGAGACGGTTTGCCGATTGGCGCCGCCACTCTCTCCCGCCTGCTTCCCGGGCGGGAGAGGAGGGTGGTGACCGGGAGGCCTCCCTTATGAGAACACTTTCTCTCACTCTCGTTGTGGCGGCCGTCGCCGCCGCTGCCGGCGCCGCTTGGTGGCTGCCGGGCAGTGATGGCGCCGTCGCCGCGCATGTGGCTGCTCCGGCCGTGTTCGACGCCTCATACGTGCGGGCGAAGGCGCTGTCGGAGAGCGAAGCGATCGTTGATCAGATCGCCCGCTACGAGCAGCGCGTGGCCGGCGATCCCCGCGCTGCCGCGGACCGCGCGGCGCTCGCCGCACTCTACCTGCAGCGTTCGCGCGCTACGGGCAATGCGGCGGACGTGGACCGCGCGGAGTCGTATGCACGGGAGTCGCTCTCTGTTCGCGGCAAGGGGAACAGCCGTGCAGTCCGGCTGCTGGCGGCGACCCTGCTGGCCCAGCATCGCTTCAGCGAAGCGCTCGATGTGGCGGGCGAGTTGGTCCGGGTATGGCCGGAAGACCCCGCGCACCGGGCGCTGCTGGCCGAGGTGCAGATGGAGCTCGGCGACTATCGCGCCGCCGGCAACACTTTGGCTTCGCTCGAGAGTTCGCGCGAAAATCTCGCCGTCGCACCGCGTTTCGCGCGCTGGGCATGGCTGACCGGGCAGCCGGAAGAGGAGCGCCGGATCTCGTACGCCGCCCGCGACAAGGCGGAGTACAGGCTCGACTTTTCTCAGGAGGAACAAGCTTGGTATCAGCTGCGGATCGGTGATGCGGAGATGCGCGCGGGGAATCTCGCGGCGGCCGGGCAGGCGCTTCGTGCCGGCCTCGAGGTCTTTCCGGGGGACCACCGCATTCTAGCCGCACTCGCTCGTCTGAGTGCGGTGCGGCAGGATTGGCCGCAAGCGATCCGCTACGGAGAAGAGGCGATCTCCGTCGTGCTGGACCCTGCGACTCTCGGCATCATCGGCGACGCCTACGCTGCGCTGGGAGATTCCGCCCGCGCGGAGGAATACTTCGCTACCATGGAGGTGGCGGTCGGCAGCCAGAGTGCCGGACAGTTCCACCGTGAGTGGACGCTGTTTCTCCTCGACCACGACCGCGAGCCGCAGGCCGTGCTGCAGACCGCCGCAAGTGAAATCCGCAAGCGGCCGGACGTGTACGGCTACGATCTCCTGGCGTGGGCGCTCCACAAGAATGGACGCAACCGAGAAGCGCACCGCGCGATGCAGCACGCATTGGCACAAAACACTCTGGATGCGTCGCTCTTCTTTCATGCTGGGATCATTGAGCGGGCTCTCGGCGACAACGATGCCGCAGCGAAATATCTCGAGCGGGCGCTCGCCATCAACCCGTATTTCCACCACCGCAATGCCGCTACCGCGCAGGCGGTGCTGGATTCGATCCGCGGCGAGATGCCGTTTTGGTCGAGGATTCTCCTGGCAGGTCGGTAGAGGAAACAGATGACCGACTTCTCCGCCTTTCTCGAGCTCGGCTGGCGCCACATCCTCGACCTTGCGGCACTGGATCATATCCTCTTTTTGCTGGTCCTCGCGGTGATCTACCGCTGGCAGGATTGGCGGAATGCGGTGTGGGTCGTCACTGCGTTTACCATTGGTCACTCGGTCACCCTCGGGCTGGCGGTGACGGGGTTGGTCGCACTACCGACCGCTCTGATCGAGTTTCTGATTCCCGTTACTATCGTGCTTACCGCGTTGGACAACCTGCGCGAGCGCGACCCCGGTTCGCGACGCCGTGAACTTCGGCTGCGGCCGGTATTCGCTGGCGTCTTCGGCTTGGTGCACGGGGCAGGGTTCGCGAACTATCTGAATAGTCTGTTCCTGGATCAAATCACGCTTCCACTGTTGGGTTTCAACGTCGGCATCGAACTCGGGCAGCTCGTGGTGCTACTCGCGGCATTCGCCGCCTTCGCTGTCACGGACCGCCTGATCGGCGTACTCCTCCGGCCCGGCGTTGCGCCGTCGCCGTACCGGCTACGCGTGCTGGGCATTTCGACTGTCGTCGCGCTGTTCGCGGCGGGATGGGCCTTCGAGCGGAGCCCTTGGTAGATGCGCGCGGTCATCCTCTTCGCCTTCGCAGCACTGCTGATCATTGCCCCGGCCGCCGCCGCGCACCCGCTGCATACCAGCCTGACGCAGGTGAGCTATGACGCCGGTACGCGCGAGGTGAAGATGGCAATCCGCGTGTTCGCTGACGACTTTGGGGAGGCACTTCTTGGCGAGGGAAGGGCGCTGCCGCGGGCGGGCGAGGGGTTCCCGGCCGGCGCCGTGATGCAGTACCTCGCGGCGAAGCTGTCGCTCACCACTGGGGAGGGCCAAGAACTACCGGTCCGGTGGATTGGGACGCGCCGCAAGGGAGCGGTGATATGGCTCTTCATTCGAGCACCGGCACCGGAGGGCTTGGAGGGCCTTCGCATTCGCAACCGAATTCTTTTTGAGCACTTTGACGACCAGGTCAATCTCGTGCAGGTATTCCGTGGCGGTCATCGGGCCACCCTGCTCTTCACGCATAACGATGTGTGGAAACCGCTCGGGTGAATGAGCCGCGGTCTGTGACGACCCGCCTCGTACCGCTCCCGTGGCGGCTTCGCCTGCTGCGGGAGGGGCAGAAATGCAGTATTCGCACGTGGGATCGGCCCGCGTTTTCGATCAACCTATTTGGGAGAAACTTATGAATCGCTGTTTGGTGATTGCTGTCACCGCGTTGCTGTTGCTCGTGTCCGCGGGTAGTGACGCCGCGGCGCAGCTCAGTTCGAATCGCTTCGGCATCGGCCTCTATGGCGGTGGCGCGTACACGAGTGACTGGTTCGAGCGCGGCAACGACATCAACGGGCCCGCTGCGAGCGACGACGAAGATGGTTTCAAGCTCGGGTTCACCGGCGCTTTCGGTGGCATGGTGAACTATTGGCTGCACCCGAACCTCGGGCTGCGGGTACACTATGGCTACATTCCGTCGGACATTCCGCGGCAGGACGACGAGAGCGTCGGGGACGAGAACCTGCCGCAGAATAACCACTTCTACGATCTCGATCTCGTTTTCCGGCTCACAAATCTGCCGATCGTCTCGAGCCTCGCCGCCAATCTGTATGGATTCGTCGGTGGCGGCGGCCTCACCGTCAACCTGGCGGGAGAGGACCAGGAAAGCTGCGAGCCGAGCTTGCTCGCATTCGGTGCCTGTTTGTCGCGCGAGCCGGATCTGGCCTCCGTCGGGCAGGGTGTCGTCGGCTTCCGCGGCGATCTGCTCTCGCTCTCGAACAACATCGGCGTGTTCGTAGAAGTCGCGGCGCACATCTATGATTCGCCCGTGCATGTCGGGGACGGCTTCGTGCCGCGCGTCACTGTGCCAGCCGGCACCCGGGTCGCTGTGGCGGACGACAAGTACGCTGTCACGACCCGCGTGGTGGCCGGGTTGAAGCTGGCCTTGGGAAGCTTTTTACCCGAAGCCGCACCCCTGCCGCCGCCACCCCCCCCGCCGCCGCCGCCGCCACCGCCACCGCCACCGCCTCCACCACCACCGGCGGACCGGGCGATTCAAGTCTGCGTGCTGCAGGACGGACAGTTGATGAACGTGGAAGCGATGTTCCGCCCGGCCACCGGGGACACGATGGTCATGCAGATGGGCACCGAGCGGATGTTCTCGGTCGCGTACCCGGGCACCGGGCCGGGCTATGCCGCGGGTATGGATTGGTTCGTGAACAACGAAGCAGTCACGATGATGAACCGCCGCTATGTGCGCTTCGGCTTGGCGCGTACGATTCAGCCGGCCGAGCTCGAGCGAATCGGCGAGTACCGCGGCGTGCCGGTGTTTGCGCAGTTGGGGACCGCCCGGCCGCCAGAGGTGGTTTACCTGCCTGTGCGGCCCGGATGCGAGCTGCAGCCGTTCAACTTCGAGCCGCGGGTGCGCGGCGTCCGCGGCTGATCAGACAGCGGGCATTCTGACCGGAAGCGGGGGGGCCATCGATGTATGAGTGGCTCCCCCGCTGTTTGGCCGCAGGCTTGCCGGTTCAGCAGGGCGGCGGGGAAGCTGCCGATCAGGTCG
>JBBSMO010000127.1:0-6875 GCA_038233155.1 Longimicrobiales bacterium | reverse complement strand
TGCCTGCGTAGCCTGCCGCGGCCCCGTTTCGACGGCCGAACCCGAACGGGTGATCTGCCGCCCCTGCTGGTCGCGGGTGCGGCCGCTGCCCGAGCCGCGTTGTCCTCGATGCTGGGAGCCGCTCTTTCGCCCCTCGCTCGATGGCGGTTGCCCGTTCTGCGCCCGCATTCCGCCGCGCGTTCGAGTGGTACGCTCCGCCTTTCTCATGGAAGATCCCGCACGAGAGATGGTCCATGCGCTGAAGTATCTGCGCTGGGCCGCTGCGGCCCGCCCGATGGGGGCGCGGATGGCCGCGCTGGCCTTTCCCGAAGATGTGCTAGAGGAGGTTCGCTACGTGGTGCCCGTCCCGACCAGCCGCTCGCACCTGAGGAGACGCGGCTACAACCAGGCCGAACTGCTGGCCGCAGAGGTCGCGCGGCGCATGGGTGCCGAATTGCGCGCGGATCTGCTGCTCCGCGAAGGCGGGGCGACACAAACCAACTTGCATCCCGATGAAAGGCGGGCTAACGTTGCGAGCGCGTTTTCCGCCTCGGCTGGCGCTGGGGCGCATCTCGCAGGCGAACACATCCTGCTCGTAGACGATGTCTGGACGACGGGTGCCACGGCAATTGCATGTGCGGGTGTGCTCGCCGCGGCCGGTGCCCGGGTGATCAGCGTACTCACCTTCGCCAGAGTGCCCGCCAACCCGGACCGTATTGAGCGGCTGAGATCCCGCTGACCTGCGAGTGGCGGGGCGGCTCCATTTCCCACTAAAGGATTCATTATGGCTATTCGCGTCGCGATCAACGGCTTCGGCCGCATCGGGCGAAACGTTCTCCGGGCCGCCAAGAAAAGTGGCGCCGGGGACCTGGACTTCGTTGCCGTCAACGATCTGACGGACACTGCAACGCTCGCGCACCTTCTGCGCTACGACAGCGTGCATGGTGCCTATCCCGGCAGCGTAGAGGCAGGCGACGGCAAGCTGGTCGTGGACGGGGACGATCTGCAGGTTCTCTCCGAAAAGGACCCATCCCAACTGCCTTGGAAGAAACTCGGGGTAGACATCGTGATCGAGGCCACCGGCCGGTTTACCGACCGGAGCGCGGCCGCCAAGCACCTCGGCTCGGGGGCGCGCAAGGTGATCATCTCTGCCCCGGGCAAGAACGAAGACGTCACCATTGTCCTCGGCGTCAATGAGGAGATGTACGATCCCGCACGCCACGATGTGGTGTCGAACGCCAGTTGTACCACCAACTGTCTGGCGCCGGTGGTCAAAGTCCTCCTGGATGAATTCGGCTTCCGCCGCGGGCAGATGACCACCATTCACTCCTACACTAACGACCAGCAGATCCTGGATCTGCCGCACAAGGACCTGCGCCGGGCCCGTGCCGCCGGCCTCTCGATCATTCCGACGACTACCGGCGCTGCGAAGGCGACCGGCTTAGTGATCCCGGAAGTCAAGGGAAAAATCGACGGGATGGCGATGCGGGTTCCAACGCCGGACGTCTCCCTGGTTGACCTCACCGCCGAGCTCGGCACCGATGTGGATGTCGAGGGCATAAACGCCGCCATGAAGAATGCTGCCAACGGCAAGCTGAAGGGAATCTTGGCCGTCGAGGAGCAGCCGCTGGTCTCCGTAGACTTCATCGGCAATCCCAATTCGTCTATCATAGACGCGGCATCTACCAATGTGGTGGCGGGCTTGGTAAAGGTTGTCGCCTGGTACGACAACGAATGGGGGTATTCGAACCGTTGTGTGGACCTGGCGCGCTACATGGGCGAACGGCTTTGATGCCGAAGCTTGCGTTGTCAAATGTTCCGCAGCGCTCGCTGCAGGGCAAGACGGTGCTGGTGAGGGTCGACTACAACGTACCGTTAGATGACGAGCAGCAGGTCGCCGACGACACCCGCATTCGAGCTACCCTGCCTACCCTCGAATATCTAGTGGAAGGGGGAGCGCGGGTGGTGCTGCTCAGCCACCTGGGGCGCCCGAAGGGGCGGCGCGTTCCGGAGCTTTCGCTGCGGCCGGCAGCGCGCTGCCTCGCCGGGCTGTTGGACGCGAAGGTAGACTTCGTCGGCAGCACGCTGGGCGACAAGGCGGAGGACGCGATAGACGCGCTGGGTGATGGAGCGGTGCTCATCCTTGAAAACACCCGCTTTCTGCCCGGCGAGGAAAGCAACGACCCGGCGTTGGCGGGGGCGTTGGCAGAGATGGCGGACATCTATGTGAACGACGCCTTTGGGGCCGCCCACCGCGCCCATGCCTCTACGGAAGGAGTGGCGCGGGTAATGACATCGCAGGGGAAACCCGCGGCAGCCGGGAAGTTGATGCAGCGTGAGCTCGACTATCTCGGCGGCGCATTATCCGAGCCTGCGAGGCCGTTCGTGGCGATTCTCGGCGGCGCAAAGATTTCTGGCAAAATCGACGTCATTCGGGCGCTTTTGCCGCGTGTAGACCGGCTTCTGGTTGGCGGCGCGATGGCCAACACCTTTTTTCGCGCCATGGGGCTGGAAACCGGAATGTCTCTTGTTGAGGAAGATCGCGTCTCACTAGCGGCGGAGCTGCTGGATTCGTCAGGCGACAAGCTGGTGTTGCCGGAAGATGTTGTCGTCGCCGAAACGCTCGCCGCGGGTGTCACGACTCTAACTGTCGCGCGCGACGCGATTCCGCGTGACAAAACCGCCGGCGACATTGGCAGCCGCACGGCCGCTGCATTTGCCAGTCGCATCGGCACTGCTAAGACGGTTCTCTGGAACGGACCAATGGGAGTGTTCGAACTGCCGCCGTTCGCGGCCGGAACCTTTGCCGTCGCGGAGGCCATGGGCGAGGCCACTCGGCGCGGCGCGACGACCATCGTCGGCGGCGGCGACTCCGCGGCCGCGCTGGCGGCTATGCACCCGCCGCCGGAGATGAGCCACATTTCCACCGGCGGCGGCGCCTCGCTCGAGTTCTTGGAAGGCAAGGAGTTGCCGGGGGTGGCGGCTCTCTCCGACCGCCCGTCCCCGGGGCACGTCTGATGGAGGCGCATAGAGTGATCATCGCCGGCAACTGGAAGATGAACCTTGCACCGGCGGCCGCCAAGACCCTCGTCGCGGAATTCTTGAAGCGGTACGAACCCGCCGAAAAGCGAGAGGTGATCTTGTTCCCGCCAGCACTCGCGTTCGAAGCCACTGCGGAGGCGCTGCGCGGCCGCGGTGACATCCGCGTAGGTCTGCAGAACATCTATTGGGAAGAGAGCGGCGCCTACACGGGCGAAATTTCCGCCGCGATGGCCGCCGCGGCAGGCGCGGCGTTCTGCCTCGTTGGCCACAGTGAGCGGCGGCACATCTTCGGCGAAACCATCGACGACACCCGCCGCAAAGCGTCGGCCGTGGCCGCGGCAGGCATGACGCCACTGTTGTGCGTCGGAGAAACGCTGGCAGAGCGGCAAGACAACCGCGCAGAGACCATCGTTCAGCGCCAGCTCGAACCCGTCCTCGATGAACTCGCTTCCCGCGACGCCAAGGCGCTGGCAATCGCCTACGAGCCAGTCTGGGCGATCGGCACCGGCGAAACGGCTTCTCCCGCGGATGCTGCCGGCATGCACGCGCATATCCGGGCGCTTCTCGCTGCCCGCCCCGCATTTGCACACGCGCCCATCTTGTACGGGGGCAGCGTGAAGCCAACCAACGCCGCCGAGCTGCTCTCGCAGCCGGAGGTGGGAGGCGTGCTGGTCGGGGGGGCAAGCTTGGACGCGGCCGCTTTCGCCGCGATCTGCGTGGGAGCGCCTTGACGTAGTCCGTCAACCCGAGTACCTTTCCCGGCTTATCACCTGCTATCTTACCCGCCCGCCACCGGCCCGTGTTCTACCTGCTCCTTACGCTCCTGATCATAGACGCCTTTCTGTTGATGGTGGTCGTGCTCCTGCAATCGGGCAAGGGCGGCGGGCTCGCTGCCATGGGCGGTGCCGGTGCGGGGTCAGATACCCTGTTCGGGACGCGGCAGGCTGCAACCCTCTTGACGCGCCTCACCTGGTGGGGTGGCGGTATCTTTCTCGGGCTGGCCTTTGTTCTTTCCATTTTGTCCAGCCGCTCGTCCGGGCCTGGCGAGTCCATTCTGCGTGATGTGCCCGCGGGCGCAGCGAGTGCGCCCGTACTGCCGGGGGTGACGACGCCCGTAGCTCCGGCTCCGGGCCAGTTCCCGGCCGAAGCTGAAGGCGAAACGCCGCCGCCGGTCCAGCTCCCCGAAGCGGCGCCGCCCCCGCAGCAATAAAGCTGCACGGCTGGCCGAATGGATTAGGCCAGCAATCTTCATGAACGCGCTGGCAGATAGATGTATCGCCGGGAATGGAACTTGCACCCGCCGCGCCGCGCGGTGAATCGGCCGGTTCGCCGGGTATTTCCGCCAAACGCGCTCCTGAAGCGCCCCGCGTACGTTCTGTCTTCTAAATCGTTCTTCCGGAGACCATCCCTTTGGCTGCTGTGAAAGGCTCACCTGCGGCACTCGATCGCCAGATTGATCTGACCACCGCCGTTTGTCAGGAGCGCCTGCTCACTATTCATGTGCGGCACGTTCTCGCTATGGTCGATCTGATCTCCGACCGGGTACCATTCGATCAGGCGCTGGATATCTACGTCCGTATGATGCGGCTCAACCCGGAGCAGGCCCGCAATGTGGGGAGCCGCGCCCTCGCCGAAATCGGCAGGCGCGGGGGCGCTGGCGCCGACCACGACCTCAGCTTTTTGGATGAGGACGAGGCGCCCGCTGCGGAACCGGCCGAGCCGAGCGTCGCCGGGCGGGCGGACGCGGTATTCTCCCGGCTCCGCAGGCGCATTCGGGGCCGCGTAGAGGATGAACTCCGTAATCGCATCGATCTGGTCGCTGCCCGCACGGAAGACGCTGTTCTCGAAACGCACGTTGAAAACGCGTTGATCTTCGTGAAAGCGCTGGACGACCACATGTCCGCACCAGAGGCGATCGACCGATACCTGGACATCATGGTGGTCTCGGAAGGCATGGGTGACGTGATCTACAACAAGGCGCTTCGCTCCATTGCAGATGCGGTGCTGCCGCCGCTGCCGCCGCGCCGTGACAAGAGCGGTGCCGCCGCGGACGCCGGTGCGGCATCGCCTGCCCCCACGGCCAACTGACATCCCCGGTCCGTAGCCTGCGCGATGATCCGTTGCGCGCCTGTGCCGCCTCGTCCCGCTTCGCTGCTGAACCCGCTCAGACTGACCAATGCCCCTGCGCTGGGATGTGATTCTTTGGTCGGGGTTGGCCGCCACGGCCGCTGGCGGGCTGTTCTTCTGGGCCGCCCGGTCGGCTGCGCTCACGACCGTCGCGATACCCACCCAGGTAGGTTGCTTGTTCCTGCGCGACCCGCGTAGTCCGGCGACGGAAGCACTTGGCCTCGCGATTCTGTTCGTGCTCGGCGTCGTGGCATTGCCGCCCCTCTATTTCATGATCATGGCGGCAGGCGACAATTTTTCGCTAACGGGCGGGTTGTTGGTGGGCAGCGTCCAGGGCCTTCTCGCAGTGCTAATTATGCCACTGGCCGGAATGGCGAGCGCTTGTGTGCGCGCGGGTACGCTTCCCGAGCCTGGGTGGTTCGGGGCGGGCTGGGGGAAGGCTACACCCGTCGTTGTTTGGGCGGGTCACGCTCTCTACGGCCTGCTGTTGGGTACACTGTTTGCCGGATTCTTGCGTGAGAGTTCGGCCGCTCTGTAGATCGCAGAGCAGTTACTCGTCATACGGAGGTGCAGAAATCGAACGAGATCGTGTCTGATCCAGATATTGGAAGACAGATCCGGCAAGCTGTGTTCGCACCAGCGGCCGGATCATTCAGGGGGCGCTCCGTCGGGACGTCCTTTCATCACCACCCGTTTCGGGAGGACTCAATGAAGAGACTCGTTGCGGGCGCGGTGGCGTTTACCGCCATCAGTGCTCTGACAGCAGGTCCGGCACCGGCCCAAGATATGATGGGCCCGCGTGCGAGCCAGTTCGACATCGGCGTGTACGCCGGTGGCAGCTATTCGACTGAATGGATTAACGCCGAGCAGTTCGGCGACGACATCGGGATCGGGACGAACCCCGCGTTTGGCGCCATCGCCAACTTTTGGTTCAATCCCCGCGTGGGGCTGCGGCTGCACGGCAGCTACATCCCCTCGTCTTTCGGGACCAAAGATGTAGACGAGCTGCGGCCCAGCTTCTTCGAGAGCTCGCCGCGCCCGCTCAACAACTGGTTCTACGATGTGAATCTCACCTTCCGGCCCCTGTACGACCCGATGATGGGCGGGATGTTTTCATCGCTCTACCTCTTCCTCGGCGGCGGCGGCCTCACCTCCAACTGGGCCGGTGGCGAGGACACCGGTCAGCCGCGGTGCGTGCCTCCTTACGCCAATGCTGGCGCCTGCATGCCTTTCGAGGGGAGCGCCGCTACGGTAGGACAGGCGAACGCCGGGCTGGGCGTAGACTTTGTTTCACTTTCCGACAACATTGGAATCTTTGCGGAACTCGGCGTGCATGGCTACGACTCACCGGTGCACGTGTCTGAGAGCGGCCCGGCCGAGGACAAGTTTGCCTTCACCGGCCGCCTGGTTGCGGGGGTGAAGCTGGCGTTCGGCGATCTCACTCCGCTCCCGCCGCCGCCACCACCCCCGCCGCCGCCACCCCCGCCGCCGCCACCACCGCCGCCACCGCCCCCGGCGGACCGGCAAATTCAGGTGTGCGTGCTGCAGGACGGCGCGTTGATGGATGTCGAGGCGACCTTCCGCCCGGCTACGGGTGATACCATGGTGATGCAGATGGGCCAGCAGCGCCCCTTCTCGCAGGCCTACCCGAGCACCGGCCCCGGCTACGCCGCGGGGATGGATTGGTTCGTCAACAACGATCCGGTGACGTTGAACAACCGCCGTTA
>JBBSMO010000126.1:0-6970 GCA_038233155.1 Longimicrobiales bacterium | reverse complement strand
GAGCCTCGCGGCGATCTGATCCAGCGACCACCCTTCCGGGATGGCGACCTGTAGCCGGATCACATCTCCCGAAACCAGCTTGTCTATGACGGCTTCCCACTCGCTGTTGCGGGGGATCTCGTAGACGCCGGGCTTGAGCGAGGTGGCCGCGTCCTTGTAGCGGGCGTAGAGGCGGAAGAAGAAGGGGCGTTCAATGATGCCGCGCGTCTCGAGCGTATCCGTCACCGCGCCGAGCCCGCTCCCTGGCGGAACGGTGAAGCGCAACGGCTCTCCTTCAGGCGGGCCGCCGCAGGCTGCGAGCATCGCAAGTGCGCACGGCCAACCTAAGCGCCGCAGCGGCACGCGCTGGCGTTCAACCGTAGATGGTGGCACTGCCGCCCCCGAGCGCTAGAAAATGCTGCAAGATCACGGAGGCTGCCGCGGCATCTACCCGCTCCTTTTGCTCGCGCTGCTTCTTCTTCAGTCCCGAGCCGCGGACGGCGCGCTCGGCCATGACAGAGGAGAGCCGTTCATCTACCCAATGCAGCGGAAGGCCGCTCCTTTCGGCTAGAGTGTCGCCAAAGGCCCGCACCTCGCCTGCCCATTCACCCTCTTCGCCCTCGAGGTCGAGCGGCAACCCGACGACAATCCCGGCCACTTCGTTCTCCTTGATGATGCGAAGCAGATCCTGCCACGGCGGCTGACGCCCGGCGCGGCGGGTGAGGGTGGTGAGCGGCGAGGCAATGACTCGGAACGGGTCGGTAAGCGCCAGGCCGATGCGGCGCTTGCCGAAATCTACGCCCAATATGCGGCCCGTCTCAGACAAGGTGCGCGAGCACTTCGCCGTATTCAGCGCCATTGCGCAACTCGCCATACAGAAGCTGCAGCGTTTCGGGGGCGCCGAAGAGGAAGCGGCACCGATCGTCATTCCGCGAGCGGCATTCGACTTCGAAAACAGCGACCGGCTCTCCGGCAAGCTGCCGCAACAGGTTGGCCAGCAGTCCGGTCGTGAAGGCGCAGCCATTCCCGGAGCCAGCCCCGGCGGCGGCTTCGCGCCAGTCAGGCGCGTCCAGCGCTCCGATCCCCGGGTGCAGCGGAGCGTGCTCGAGCTCGCCCCACCCGTGGCCACTGAAGAAGTGGGACAATACCGCCGCAAACTCCTGCGGAGACAACTCTTGTAGCGAGCGGGACTCCGCCTGTAGGTTCGCCCACTCAAGCAGCGCCGCCCAGAAGCCCGGTCCCGCTTCGTAGCCCGCGTTGCGCAGCAGATTCGCCGCGGCCCCGGAGCCGTGTGCCGCCGTCAACGCCTGCTCGAGAACCATCAGGAACTCTGGCGGAAAGCAGAGCGTGTCGCTGGAATTTTGCGCGTTCATTGCGGAAGAGGTTGGGAGATTCAACCGGCGGGCGAACCGGTAGAGACACTGGCGCGGGCGAGAAGTTCATCTTCGGACAGCAGGCTGACGCCGAGCTCTCGAGCCTTCGCCAATTTCGACCCCGCATCTTCGCCAAGTACCAAGAAGTCCGTTTTGCCTGTGACGCTGCCAGTCACCCGGCCGCCTGCCTGCTCGATGAGGTCGGCCGCCTGCTTGCGCGAAAGAGACGGCAACGTGCCAGTGATCACGAAGGCCAGGCCGGAGAGCGGTCCCTCGACCGGCGCGGATTCTTGCGCGGCAAGGTCCACGCCCGCGGCGCGCAGTTTCGCGATGATCTCGCGATTCCGTTCTTCGCCAAAGTAGCCGTGCAGGGCTTGCGCCGTCGTCTCGCCGATGCCGTGAACCCCCGCCATTTCCTCTACGCTCGCGGTCATCAGCCCATCGATGCCGCCGAAAGCCCGCGCAAGAAGTTCGGCGGCGGTCTCGCCTACATGGCGCACGCCGAGCGCGAAAAGCACGCGCTCGAGGCCCCGTCCGCGCGAAGCCTGAATGCCGGCGAGGAGGTTGTCCGCCGACTTTGCCTTGAACCCGTCGAGGCCGAGCAACTGTTCGCGCGTGAGCGAGTACAGATCGCCTGCATCTTGCACCAGTTCCTGATCCAGGAGCTGCTGGACCGTTCGCTCGCCCAGCCCGCGGATGTCCATCGCGTTGCGGCTGACGAAGTGGACCACGCCCCAGAAGAGTCGCGCGGGGCAGGCGCCGTTCGGGCAGTAGCGCATCACCTCGCCAGCTGGCTGCTCGACCGGCGTCGAGCAGGCAGGACAACGATCCGGCATCGCGAAGGGTGCCGAGCGACTTTCGCCGCCCTCGAGCACCGGTCCCACCACCTGCGGGATCACATCGCCCGCGCGTTTGACCAGCACGCGGTCGCCAACCCGGATGTCTTTGCGCTGAACGTCCTCCTCGTTGTGCAGCGTGGCTAGCTTCACCGTGGTTCCGCCGATCTGGACCGGTTCCAGCACGGCGTAGGGGTTGAGGCTGCCGGTGCGGCCCACATTGATCCCGATATCCAGCAGGCGCGTAACGCCCATATTGGGAGCGAACTTGTAGGCCACTGCCCAGCGCGGCTCCCGCCCTCCGACAATGCCCAGTTCGCCATGCAGCGCCCGCTGCTGGACTTTCACGACTACGCCGTCGATCTCGTAGTCGAGCCCGTCCCGCTGCTCTTCGATGCGCTGGATCTCGGCGGCGACGCACTCGAGATCCGGGCAGGCGGAGCGCAGCGGGTTCACCGGCAGGCCCCAGCTCTCGAGCAGCTCGAGCAACTGGCTCTGGGTAGGCAGGGACAGCGCGGGCGACCCGGCGGGCGGCAACTGCAGGTCGAAGGCGAAAAAGCGCAGCGGCCGCCCCGCGGTGATGTTGGGGTCGAGCTGCCGCAGACTGCCGGCGGCCGAGTTGCGGGGGTTGGCGAAGGTGGACTCGCCCCGCCCGGCGCGCTCGCTGTTCAGCGTTGCGAAGCCCGAGAGCGAAAGAAAAACCTCGCCGCGAATCTCGAGCAGCGGCGGGGGCGGAATCTTCGGGTTACGCAGCCGCAGCGGAACCTCTCGGATCGTGCGAAGGTTGGGCGTGACTTCTTCGCCTATCGAGCCGTTCCCGCGCGTAGCGCCCTTGACGAGGACACCGTCCGCGTAGGTCAGGGTGATTGCGAGGCCATCGATCTTCGGTTCGACCAGGTAGCCGCCGCCGCTCACTTCAGCGGCGATGCGCGCATTTCGCGTTTCCCAAGCCTCGAGCTCGGCCGCATTGAAGGCGTTGCCCAGAGAAAGCATCGGCGCCAGATGCCCGGTTTTCTCGAGACGGCTGGATGGCTCCGCGCCAACGCGCAAAGTGGGCGAATCGGGTGTGCGAAGCTCCGGGTGCTCCGCCTCGATCTCCTGCAGCTCGCGGAAGAGCTGGTCGTACCCGGCATCAGACAACTTAGGGCTGTCGAGTACGTAATATTCGTGATTCGCCTGCTGCAGCTCTGCCCGCAGCCCGGCGGCGCGGGCGGCGAGTTCGGCGGGGTCCCGCGATGTCATGCGACGGCGGCGTTCTCCGAAGCGCGAACCACCCGGTTCCGGCCCCCTTCCTTGGCCGCGTACAGGGCTTCATCCGCGTGTTTGATCAGCAGGTCCGGGTGGTCACCGCCAGCGCCCGGGCTGGATGCTACCCCGATGGAGACGGTCATCTGCACCTCGGCCGGCTCGTCGCGGTAGACGTGCCCCTCTACCCGCTGCCGGAAACGTTCCGCGAACTGCACCGCCGCGTCCTCGGCGGTTTCGGGCAGGATGACGATGAACTCCTCGCCGCCGTAACGGCCGACCATATCGATCTCGCGGGCCGTTTCGCGGAGCATCTGGGCCGTTTCGTACAGGATCACATCTCCCGTGGGATGGCCATAGGTGTCGTTCACCCGCTTGAAGTGATCCAGGTCCAGCATCACCACCGAAATCGGCTCTTCACTGCGGTTCGAGCGCTCATATTCCTCGTGCAGCAGCTCGTGAACGTGGCGGTGGTTGAACAGCTCGGTCAAGCCGTCGGTCACCGACAGCTTGCGCAGCTTCTTGTTGACGTGCTCGAGCTCGCGGTTCTTGTCATCTAGCTGGTCCTGCAACCGCTTGATACGCAGCATCGAGCGGACGCGCGCCTCGAGCTCCGGAAACTGGATCGGTTTGGTCAGGTAGTCGTCCGCCCCCGCATCCAGCCCGTCGACCTTGTCCTGCGTCTCGCCCTTGGCGGTAACCAGGATGATGGGAATGAAGGGCAGGGAATCATCGGCCTTGATGCGGCGGGTGACCTCGTGCCCGTCCATTAGCGGCATCATCACATCCAGCAGAATCAGGTGCGGAGGGTTCTCGCCAACCCGGTCGAGCGCTTCCTGGCCGTTGCTGGCAGTGTCGATGTCGAAGCCCCTGCTGGTGAGCCGGGCGTTGATGATCTCGACGTTGTCCGCGTTGTCGTCTACAACCAGGATGCGCAGCTTTTCGCTTTCGGCGGCAGGTGCGGTCAAGCCTTAACCTCCTCGCGCGTCTTGCCGAGGAACTTGTCGACCTCCGCCACCACGCGGCGCGGCTCGCAAGGTTTCGCGAGGTACCCGTCGCACCCGACCTCTTCCGCCTTGGCGCGATCTGTGGCGAGCGCATGCGCGGTAAGCGCGATGATGGGGATGTGGGCGGTCGCTTCATCCGCCTTCAACAGCTTGGTCGCCTCCCAGCCGTCGATGATGGGAATCGAAATGTCCATCAGGATCAGATCCGGGTGATCCTCCCTTGCCGAGCGGATGCCGTCCTCGCCGTTGCGTGCTTCGACCACATTGTAGCCGTAGTGCTCGAGGATCGTCCGGTACACCGTGCGGTTATCCTCATTGTCCTCTACCAACAGGACGGTTTTTGAAGAGTCGGTCATGCCGGGTGCCCCCTCAGAGATTTTCCGGAACGGAAGAGCACGAAACCTCCACCCGCCTCGGGCGGGCGAAAGCCGTGAAAAGAATATGTAATCTACATCGGTTTGCACCGCATTCGCAAGCGCGGGCCGCATGCGGCGGAGACTACCCATGGCACAGCAGTTGCGCCCCGTCCTCCTTCCAAAAACCACCGCCCCGCACCCCAGCGAATCTCGCCATGTACTACGCGGAAGAAGACGATGCCCGGCGCGCCACCCAGATAAGCGGCCTGGTAATCGGTGCGCTCGTAGGCACCGCGCTGGTATTGATGATGCCGCCCGTGCGCCTGCGCCGCCGCAAGACCATCGGCGATCGCCTTGGCGGCCTGTCCAGGGAGGCGGGAGATGCCCTTCGCGATGCTGTCGCCTCTGGCCGCGTCCGGTTGGGGCGGTGAGCGGTGGCTGACGCGGCTAGGGAAGGCGGCGCGCCTCCCGGGCGCGCGGGCGAGCTCGAGGCGTTGTACCGCCGCATGTTGGGCGGGCGCCGCTTCATCGTCGCCTCGAACCGCGAGCCCTACGAGCACCGCTGGTCGGACGAGGTCGGCGAGATCTCGGTGCGCCGGCCGGCCGGCGGGCTCACCTCCGCACTAGACCCGCTGCTCCAGGCCCTGGGCGGCACCTGGGTCGCGTGGGGCAGCGGCGAGGCGGATGCCACGGTGGTCGACGACCAGGATTCCGTTCGCGTTCCACCGGAAGACCCCAGCTACACGCTGCGCCGCATCTGGCTGACGCACCGCGACATCCATCGCTACTACCTCGGTTTTTCGAATCAGTTTCTCTGGCCGCTCTGCCACCTGCGGCCGGACCTGACGCGCATTCGATCCCGGTATTGGGAGCGCTACCGCCGGGTGAACCGCCGCTTCGCAGAAGCGGTGCTGGACGAGGCGCGCGGCGAGCAGGCAGCGGTTTGGTTCCAGGACTATCACCTTGCGCTCGCGCCGCAGTATGTGCGCGAACGGCGGCCGGACCTGACGTTAGCGCACTTCTGGCACATCCCCTGGCCGCCGCTCGAAATTTTCCGCCTAGCGCCCCAAGCCGGCGATCTGCTGCGGGGGCTGCTGGCTAACGATCTGATGGGAGTGCATCTTCCCTCCTATGTCGACAACTTCCTGCGCGCGGCGGAATCGCTTGTCGGAGCCGAGGTAGATTTCGATCAGCGAACCGCAACCTTGGATGGCCACACCTGCCACGTCCGCGCATTCCCCATCTCGATAGATGTCGACGCGTTCGAAAGCGCGGCGCGGGGCGACAAGGCCGAAGAGTTGATGAAGCGATACCGGGAGCGGTATGCCCCGGGCGCGGACCTCATCGGATTAGGAATCGACCGGCTCGACTACTCGAAGGGTCTCCCCGAAAAGTTCAAGGCGCTCGAGTTCCTCTGGGAGCGCTACCCCGAGTTTCGCGAGCGCTTCACCTTTATCCAGGTTGCGGTCCCCAGCCGCACCGACATCGAAGCCTACGACGAGTTGAACCAGAAGGTAGACCGGCAGGTCTGGTGGATCAATGACCGCTTCGGCACCGACGATTGGCGCCCCGTTCACCTGATCAAGCAGTCGCGCCCCCCGGAGCGCCTGGCCGTGCTCTACCGCATGGCAGACCTTTGTCTGGTCAGCTCGCTGCAGGACGGGATGAACTTGGTCGCCAAGGAGTACGTCGCCAGCCAGATAGACGAGCAGGGCGTCCTGCTCCTATCGGCCTTTACCGGCGCGGCCGAGGAGATGACGAACGCGACCCTGATCAACCCCTACGACCCGGAAGATTTCGCGCTCTGCATCCGCAAGGCGCTTACGCAGCCGGTGGAGCAGCGGGTCGAGAAGATGCGCGAGCTGCGCGGCTCCGTCCGCAACATCTTCGACTGGATGGCCGAGGTCTTCCGCGTCTGGGGCGAGGTGCAGGAACTAGATGATCAGGGTAAGGGCGATGCGGCTGCGGCGGCGGAGAAGGTTGTCGGCCAGCGTGCGGCGATGGCGGCGGCGGAGTAGGAATTCGGATTGCGCATTGCGGCACCCTTTCGGCCCCCTTCTGCAGAGAACCCCCTCTCCCTACCCCTCTCCCCGCAAGGGGGAGAGGGAACTCTGCACCTTTGGCTGGTCCCCCTTCCCCCCTTGCGGGGGAAGGGCCGGGGAAGGGGGGTTCTG
>JBBSMO010000125.1:0-7132 GCA_038233155.1 Longimicrobiales bacterium | reverse complement strand
TCGGCCGGCTCGCACCTGGTGTGCCGCCCGAGCGCGCGGCATCGGAAGCCGCCGCAGCGCTCCGCCACGCGTCGGAAACTGCGGCGTTGCCTGACTGGCTGGAGCCTGACCCGACCCCCGGCGTCTTGCTCGGACCCGTCAATGAGGCGTTGGGGCCGAAGCGCCCCAAGCCCGCCACCATTGCACTCTGGCTGCTTCTGGTCACTGGTATCGTGCTGCTGATCGCCTGCGCCAACGTAGCCAACCTGCTGCTCGCGCGCGCGACTCGACGGCGGCGGGAGATGGCGGTGCGGACAGCAATCGGCGCCGCACGCTCCCGTCTGGTCCGCCAGCTTCTCACGGAGAGTCTGCTCCTTGCCCTCCTCGGCGGCATCGCTGGCCTGCTGCTCACCTTTTGGGGCACGGAGTTGATCCGCCTCTTTCCCCTCCCGCCGCTCCCATCCGTGATCGACGGGCGGATGCTGCTCTTCGTTCTGGGCGTGTCGATCCTGACGGGCGTGCTGTTCGGTCTGATCCCGGCGCTCCAGTCGAGCGGGACCAACCTCGCGGGCGCTCTGCGGGATGGGAGCGCCGGAGCAGGGCGGCCTCGCTCCCGCACCCGCACCACGCTACTGGTGGCGCAGGTGGCGCTCTCCTTCATTCTGCTGATCGGCGCCGGGCTGCTGGTGCGGAGCCTGGCCAAAGCGCAGTCGGTCGAGCTGGGGATCGACGCCGGCCACCTGCTCTACGTATCGGTGGATCTCGGCAACGCGGGCTACAGCGACGCGGCGCAGGATGCGTTTCGGGAGCGCGCGGTCGATCGCCTTCGCACCCTGCCAGGAGTGGCGGGTGTGAGCACGGCCTACTTCCAGCCACTCAGTGGCAGTGGCATGTTTATCGGAGAGATCAGCATGCCCGGCCGCGAGTCGCTCCCCAAAGCGCAGGAAGGCCCCTACACCGTGCCGGTCGGCCCAGACTACTTCCAAACAACCGGAACCCCGCTCCTGCGAGGCCGCGCCTTCACTGAAGCGGACCGCGACGGGAGCCCCCCCGTGATGGTGGTAAACGAGACGATGGCGGCGCTCTATTGGCCTGACGGGAGCGCCGTGGGGGCATGCCTCCAGATCGGGAAGGTGGTCTCGGGTCCACCCCTTTGCACCGAGGTCGTCGGCGTAACGCAGGACATCCGGCATCGCCCGCTTGAACCGGCGCCGCCGAAGTACTACGTGCCGCTCGCGCAGACGAAATCTTCCGGCCGCATCATCATCCTGCGCACTCGCGGAAAACCGGATGAGATGGTAGGACCGGTGCGGAGCCTGGTGCAGAGGCTTGCTCCCGACCTCCCCTTTGTGAGCGTGACCCCCGCCACCCAGTTGATCGCTCCCGCGCTCCGCCCCTTTCGCCTCGGCGCGACGCTCTTTTCCCTCTACGGTGTGCTCGCCCTCCTCCTCGTCGCGATCGGCCTCTACGGCGTGGTCGCCTTTACGGTCGCGCAGCAGACGCGCGAGATCGGCGTGCGGATTGCGCTCGGCGCGGCGCGCAGCGACGTGCTCCGGCTGGTGATCATGCGGACGATGGCTTTCACCCTGCTTGGGGTCGCGATCGGGCTCGCAGGCGCCGTCGGCGTCACGCGCTTCATGGAGAGCCTGCTCTACGGGGTGGGAACGCTGGACGCCGCGACCTTTGTCGCCGTCCCTCTGCTGCTAGTGATCGTCGCACTGTTCGCCGCCTACCTCCCCGCCCGCCGCGCCACACGCGTAAACCCGATGGTCGCGCTGCGGGCGGAGTAGAATCATGCCTGCTCTATCCCTTTCGTCGGGCGTCATCGAGTGCACGTTGCAACCGCAGGCCGGGTACGCGCTCCAAGTGGCGCAGGTTTCCCGTCACCAACTCCAAATCATGGTGGATCGCGGTCGCCACGATCTGCAGATCGGCATGCGCCAGCGTTTGAACCGCAGCGCCGTGCGCGCTGCTCGGATCGTGACCTGATACTCGTACGTGCCCTGACGCGCGCGACGACAGACCCCCGGCGTGCGTCGAGAGAACCGACCCGCTCCGCATAGGAATACACCTCGCCGCGGGCGCAGGAACGGTCGCCCGCCAAGTCACGGATGGCGGCGTTCGTCAGATGTGTTGAGAGCAGCTTGATCACTGCATTCGGCGGGTCATCGGAGAGGGCTACGTCGCAGCCGGGGCGAATAGATGTGGTCGTAATATCGGCCCGAGCCGGGATGTCTTGCGAGCGTGCGACCGACGCGACGGGGTCCGGCTTTCACCGGGCTGGCGCCGCGGGCATCGCGAGCAAGAACCGACCAGCGGTGCCGTATGCATTGATCGTCAGCACCGCGTTCCGCGCGTGGGCGCACAAGTTCCCGAGTGCGCTTGTACCCATTGGCAATGCCGCATGGCGCGGCTACCCGGGCGCTCCGGGTGGCGCGACGCTTCGCGTTGATCAGGGCACCAGTGGGTTTACGACGCGCAGGTGTTTGAAGCGGCGGAAGTCGTTGTCGGCGGTGCGAATCTCGGTGACGCCGTGCTCGCGCATCAGGCCGACGGTGTGCAGGTCGTGCCTGATATTGCCGGAAAGGTCCGGGTACTCCGCCGCCAACTCACCGACGATTTCCGCGTGCCGCTCCGTTTCTACCAGGATGCCGAAGCGTGGAGATGCGAGCAGCCCGTCGACAAAGCTCCACGCCGCAGCTAAAGCGAGCGGTTGCTTGAACGCCCTGCGGTGCGTGGAAACGCGCAGAAACTCGTAAACGACGGACCAGGTAGTAAACCAGTCCTCAGCGCCGTCGCGCCACGCATCCAGCAACTGGTTAGCGTGTTCGTAGACCGGTGCGTCACGGTTCACCGCATACAGGAGCAGGTTCGTATCGATGGCAAACACACTCAGTCCTCATCACCTGTATCGTACCGGATGCCGTACTTCTCCTCATCGAAGATGCGATACAGCTCCTCGCGATTGGAGATGTCCACGAGCGCCTCGCCCATATGGAAGCTCGGCAGCGGCGGCAGCGGTTTGGTCTCGGGCTTTTCCGTCAGCCCGCGGCGCAGGAACTCCGTCACGAGGTTGGACATGGTCTCGCCTCGTTCGATAGCGCGCCGCTTCAATTCACGAAAAACGGGATCGGGGATGATCAGAGTCGTTTTCATACGGAAAACCATACACGGCCGGCTCGGCTCTGTCAACGATACGCGCGCTACCCGGTCCTGAACCGTCTCATGCACGCGACCGTGCGAGCTGCTCGTCGAACTCGATGAGCTCGTAGTCGTCCAAGTAGCCTATACGGTCGGGCGCGGGAAGTCGGGCCTGCAGTTCGCGGTCGAAAGCGGCGAGCTCGCGCTGCCCCTCTTCCGCCGGGGTATCCGCGCTCGAGTAGACGATCGGGCCGACGGTCCGCTCATCCAGGGCGAGCGTCTGCCGCATGGCTTCGGCCGCTTGGAACTGCTGCCGGATCTGGGGGAAGCGAAACTCGATCGCACCTCCCGCGCCCGGCTCGATCGCCGCGTTCCATTCGCTCGCGAGCCGCTGCAGCTCGAGCCGGGCCGCATCTTCCGAACTGTCCTTGGATCTGAGCGTGCGCCCGACATCGGCGACCGCCTCGCGCTCGGTGATCGCGTCGCCCGTGAAGCTCGCCTGGTAGATATAGCCGAGCAGCACCTTCCGCACATTGCGCGCGGCGCGGGCGGCGTTTTCCTTGGCGAGGCGGGCGGCGCGGACGAGTGGAACGGCGAAAAAAAGCAGACTGAAGACCGCCGGAATCGCGATCAACCCGATCTCTGCCGCCGCCCCGCCAATCCCGAGTTGCGGAAAGATGAACCACGGCGCGGTAGCAGCCGCGACAAGGTTGAAGCCGTTGAGCCCGCCGATGATGGCGTCGGTGCGCTTGGTGTTGCCGGTGAGCGGTCTGGCGTGCTCGAGACGGCGCCAGGCGGGATCGGGGGCGCGGACACCGGTCCGGCCGCTCGCACTAACCATCAGTTCCGGGAAGATGTAGACTAATTCGCCATCCCGCGACACCCGCGCATCGCCGCCGTAGGAGCCGACGAGGCGGCCCATCTCCTCCTGCGCCTCGGGAAGGGGTAGCCCCGTGTGCTGGACCAGCTCCGCCGTCGAGATAGCCCCGCGCCGGGCGCGGATCAGCCGGAGCGTGCTGCGGTCGCGCTGCTGCTGCGTCGGGTGCGGCACATCCGGGCCGAAAACGAACGCAAAGACCTTTTTGTAGAACGGTACCGGATCTTCCTTTCCTAGTCGCTGCTTTTCCCAGCGGTGGCCGTAATACGGACGGCCGCGGCCCCAGCGGGGGCTCCAGAAGTACCAGAGCCAGACGCTCGGGAAGCGGAAGCCGCGGCCGCGCGAACTGCGGTTGTCCGAGCCGCCGCGGGAGAGCATCGCGATGATGGCCGCAACCGCTAGCGCGACGAAGATGGCGAAGTATACAACCAGCATCACCACGATCCACAGCTTGAACGCACGCTGGAAGAAGGTGCCCGCCGCATCCTTGAACCGGGTCCATGCCGAGACAGAATCGCGGCGGATCAGCTTCGGATCGAACTCGTAGACGAGATCTCCGCTCTCACCCACCGCGAGGTGGCCGCGGCGGCTCTCGAGCAGCTCTCGGAGCGAGGTTTCGGCGATGTTCCGGTCGAGACCAGTTGCGCCTACTACATCGCCGAGGGTGGCCCGCCCGCGGGCATCGCGAAGCGCTGATAACACCATCCGCTGTTCTGGAGAGTCTTCCCGCTGCCTGACCAGCACTGCTTCCATGTTCGGTCTCCTATCGATGGAACCTCAATCTCTACGCGGCGGCACCTCGTTCGTGCGCCCTCGCGCGGGGGAATGGTGCCCTCGCGTACCGCAGCAGCCCGAGCGCCCGCAACCAGCCGCCCAATCCCATACGCCGCTGCACACTGTCCGGTTTCGGGATGGCCGCATCCCACGACCGGACACCGGCCGGACCCGCCGCCCGGCGACCAGACAACGTAACTTGCTGTGAAGCAACCGCATAGGAAAAATGCGGCAGATGGCATGCTCCTTCCCTATTTCGTACGGTTCGAGCGTTGCCCGCGGGCTGCCGCGAGCGACTGACCTGTCGCGCGATTCCAGCCTCCCACCGGGCATTCGTGAACCACCGTCTGCAGGATCTCCGCTTCGCGATTCGGCAGCTCGCCAAGAGCCCCGGTTTCGCCGCTGTCGTGCTGCTCACGCTTGCCATCGGGATAGGCGCGAACACCGCCATCTTTAGTGTGGTGGACGCGGTGCTGCTCCGCCCGCTTCCCTATGACGATTCCGAGCGGCTGGTCACGCTCTGGCAGGACGAACGCGGCCGCGGCGGGCCCGAAGCCGAGTGGCTCACCCCTCCCAACTTCTTCGACCTGCGCAACGCCAGCCAGAGCCTCGAGGGCATGGCCGCGGTGATGGGCTGGGGGCCGAATCTGACAGGTGATGGCGAGCCGGAGACGTTGACGGGACGGGCGGTCTCCCATGATTATTTCCGGCTGCTGCGCGCCGTGCCGCTTCTGGGGCGGGGATTTCTTGCGGAAGAAGATAAGCCAGATGCTGCTCAGGTGGTGGTGCTGAGCCACGGTTTGTGGCAGCGCCGGTTCGGTGCGGACCCGAACATCGTCGGCTCGACCATCACGCTGAATGGCGAGCCTCACACCGTCGTCGGCATCGCACCGGCGGATTTCGAACCGCTCGCCTTGGAGGGGCCGGACGTCGAAATCTGGCGGCCGTTGCGAATGGACGCGAACGGCGGCTGCGGCCGCGGCTGCTACGTACTGCAGGTGTTCGGGCGCCTCGCGGCGGGCGCCACCCCGCAGTCGGCATCCGCCGAGTTGAACACGATCGCCGCGTCGCTGGCGCAGGAGTATCCCGACACGAATTCGGGCGTCGGCATCTCGCTGGTTCCGCTGAAGCAGCAGACGGTGGAGCCGATCCGCTCCGGGCTGCTGGTGCTGCTCGGCGCCGTCGGCTTCGTGCTGCTGATCGCGTGCGTCAACATCGCCAGCCTGCTGCTGGGCAGGGCGGTGGCGCGGGAGCGCGAGGTCGCCATCCGCACCGCGCTGGGCGCGGCGCGCGGTCGCCTGATCCGGCAGCTGCTGACCGAGAGCCTGCTGCTCGCCCTTGTCGGCGGTGGGCTGGGACTGCTGTTCGCGTTCTGGGGCGTCGATCTGCTCGTCGGACTGAGCCCGCCTGGTACACCGCGGATCGGTGAGGTGGGCATCGACGCGCAGGTGCTCGGCTTCGCCCTCGGTGTTTCGCTCCTGACGGGGCTGCTGTTCGGACTCGTGCCCGCGCTGCAGGCATCCCGCCCCAGTCTCACGGGTGCGCTCGGCGATCGTGGTGGTGGCAGGACCACCGCTGCCAGCCGCCGCACCCGCAGCACACTGATGGTCGCCGAGATCGCCATCGCGCTGACGCTGCTGGTGGGTGCCGGGCTGCTGATGCGCAGTTTCGGGCGGCTGATCCAGGTGGACGTGGGCTTTGACGCTGACAACGTGCTGGTCGCGAACATGTCGCTTCCGCAGGGGGAGTACGCAGACGATCCGCCGCGGGTCGCGTTCTACGAAGAGCTCATCGAGCGTGTCGAGGCGCTACCCGCCGCGGTTGGCGCTGGCGCCGTTTCCGTCCTGCCTTTGGGCGGTGACAACGCGGACATCTCGTTCACCATCGAGGGGCGCCCGCCGCCGGATCCCGAGCGCGTGCCCGTGGCGCAGTTCCGCATCGCAACCGTGGGCTACTTCCGCACCATGGGAATGACGCTGCTGAACGGCCGAACCTTCACGACACAGGATCGCGCCGACGCGCCGCGAGTGGCAGTGATCACCGAAGCCATGGCGCGCCGGTTCTGGCCGGGCGAAGAAGCGGTCGGCAAGCAGTTCCGGCCGGAGTCGTTCGGCAGCCCGCTGGTGACTATCGTCGGTGTGATCGGCGACGTGCACCACTTTGGGTTGGATCAGGAGCCGCGCCCCGAGTACTACTTTCCGCACGCGCAGCTGCCGGCGCGCACGATGACGCTGGTCGCTCGCACGACCGGCGATCCTCTTGGGCTTTCCGGGACGCTTCGCGAACAGGTGCGGAGCCTCGACCCCCGGCTGCCGGTCGCGGACATCACCACGATGGAGCAGCTCGTCGCCCGCTCGGTAG
>JBBSMO010000124.1:0-7137 GCA_038233155.1 Longimicrobiales bacterium | reverse complement strand
TGCCGCAGCGCCTGCGGGCTATAGGGCTCGAGCTCCCGCGCGCGGAAGGCAGCGAACTGATGGATGATCCCGCCGCCAGCAGCGGAATGCTGCGGCAGTCGCTCGCCCATTTACGCCAGGTGAACCGCTTTCTCGGTGGCTCCCGCGTCATCACCCGGCAGCTAGCGACGCTATTGCCGCGGGTAGCCGAACGGCCGGTACGGCTGCTCGATGTCGCGACCGGCTCCGCCGACATACCACTTCAGTTGGTGGATTGGGGACAACGCCGGGGCGTTTCTTTCGAGATTGTAGCGACCGACAATCACGCCACCACACTCGAATTGGCGCTCGAGCGGATAGGCGCCACGCCGTCACTAACGGTCCGCTACGCGGATGCCACCCGCCTGCCATTCCCTGACCGCGGCTTCCATTTCGCCCTGTGCTCGACTGCACTGCACCATTTCTCGCGCGCGGACGCCCTGCGCATCCTTCGCGAGCTCGGCCGCGTCGCGTCCTGCGGGCTGATCGTGAATGATTTGCGGCGCAGCCGCCTCGGCTGGTTCGCTGCCCGGCTGCTCGCGGCTACGGTGTGGCGCTCGAATCCGATTACCCGGCACGACGGGCCGCTCTCGGTTCGCCGCGCTTTCACGCCTCACGAGCTGCGGGCGCTCGCCTTCGAGGCGGGCCTCACGCGCCCGGTGGTGCGGCGCCACCCCGTCTTCCGCATGTCGCTCGTAGCGCTCCCGCCCGCCGCCGGAAGTTGAGCAGTGGCAAGTGGGACGTCGTCGTAGCGGGCGCGGGGCCGGCCGGCTCGGCTACCGCCATTCGCCTCGCACGGGCTGGCTGGCGGGTGCTGCTTTTCGACCGCGCGAACTTTCCCCGGCGCAAGCCGTGCGGCGAGTGCATCAACCCCGCGGGCGTTGCAGCCCTCGCGGCGCTCGGCGCCTTGCCAGCGGTGCTGGCCGCCGGTGCGAATTCGCTTCGTGGCTGGCGCATCCATGCACGCGGCGGCCATCGCTTCACAGGTGAATTCTCCGGCGGCCGCGAAGCGCTCGGCCTACCCCGCGAGGTACTGGATTCGCTGCTCCTGAACTTTGCCGCGCGCGCGGGAGTTGAAATCCGCACAGGGGTGCGTGTCACCAAGCTCCTATGGGCGGCGGGGACAGTGACCGGGGTGGCGGTGCACGACGGTGTCTCCTCATATGGGGTTCCGGCACGGCTCGTCATCGGCGCAGACGGGCTGCGATCAACGACGGTTCGCCAACTGGGGCTGCTCTGCCGTGCGCCGCGCCTCCGCAAGTTGGCGCTCGCCGCGCATGTGGAAGGGCTCTCCGCCCTTGGAAGCTACGGCGAACTGCACGCGCTGGACGATGGCTGCATAGGCGCGGCGGCGGTCGGGGGCGGGGTTGCGAACGTCACCGTGGTCGTCGGCTGCGAGACCCGCGCCGCCGCCGTCGCCGGTCGCGCCGGGGCGTTTTTCGACGAATTGCTCGCGCGCCACCCCCGCTTTCGCACTGCCTCGCGTACGGACCGTGTGCTCGCGACGGGGCCGTTCGACTGGCCGGTGCGCCGCGCCGCCGCGGCTGGTGTCCTGCTGGTAGGAGATGCAGCCGGATACTACGATCCCTTCACCGGCGAAGGGATCTTTCGCGCCTTGCGCGGCGCCGAGTTCGCCGCCGCCGCTGCGGACGCCGCCTTGCACTCGGGAGATGTCTCGGCCGCTGCACTGCGCCCCTACGATCGCGCGCTGCGCCGCGAGTTCGCGTCATCTGTCCGGCTGCAACACCTGATAGAAGCCGTGGTCGTCCGGGAACCGCTTCTCGGCCCGACCGTCCATCTGTTGCGGCGCTCGCCGTCGCTCGCCAACGCGTTGATCGACGTCACAGGCAACGTCGCCGCTGCGAGCACGTTGCTGCGCCCGCGCCTGATGGCACGCGCGGTGCGCGAGAGCCTGTTGCCGGACGAACTAGCGGGCTGTTGATCATGCTTTCCTTGCTCGAACCCTGGGGTAGCCAGAGCCGGCGCTTTCTTCCCGTTACCTGTGCATCATGCTCATCGACATCACCCGCCCTGTGCAGCACGGGATCCCCGTATGGCCGGGGGATGCTCCTTTCCATTGTCTGTGGACGCAGCGCCAGGCGGAAGGCGCATCCGTGAACCTGGCAGAGCTGCGGCTCAGTGCCCACACCGGCACACATGCAGACGGTCCCTTTCATGCCGACAGCGCCGGTGACATGATTGGCGCGGCCCCGCCCCATCGGTACATTGGCCCCGCAACGTTCGCCGATGCACCGCCGGGGAAGGTGATTTCCGAGCGGTGGATAGCGGAGCAGCTTGCGCAGCACGCGGTCGAGCGGCTGCTGCTGCGCACGGGGTGCTGGGCAGATCCGCACGTCTTTCCCGAAGTGTTTCCGGTATTGGAACCAGGCGCCGCGGACCGCCTGGCTGCGGCTGGCGTGCGCCTCTTCGGTACGGATGCGCCCTCCGTAGATGCGTTCCACTCGCGCGATCTGCCGGTTCACCGCCGCCTCGGCGACGGCGGCGTGGCGATTCTCGAGAATCTCCTGCTGGATGAGGTTGCCCCCGGCGCCTACGAACTCATCGCCCTGCCGCTGCGGTTGATGGATGCAGACTCGTCTCCCGTGCGCGCGGTGCTTCGCCCGCTCTGATGGAAATCTCGAACCTGCGGTGCGTGCGGGCGGGCAACGCTTCACCCATGACGCTGGATGGGACCCGCACCTACATAGCGGGTGAATCGCGGCCGTGGGTCATCGACCCCGGTCCTCTGGATCCGTGGCACCTCGAGCAGGTGGCCCGCGCCGTTGGGGCCGGCGGCGCGGAGGCAATCCTCCTCACCCACGCCCACCCGGATCACGCCGCGGGCGCGGAATGGCTCGCGCAACGGCTGAGCGTCTCAATTCGCGCCAGCGTGGGGACACTGCGGCAGCTCGAGCTAACGAGCGCTTCGGGTGTCCCGCTGGAAGATGACGAGGTAGTCACCGCCGGGCGGACAACATTGCGCGCGCTCGCCATGCCCGGCCACACCCCCTGCCACCTTGTCTTTTTGTGGGCAGGAGAGGGTGCACCATCTGGCGGTGCTGTGTTCGTTGGAGACCTGCTGATGGGTGAGGGCGATACCACTCTCGTCGCACCGCCAGAAGGCGACTTGCGGGCGTACCTCGAGTCGCTCGAGAGAATCGGGCGCCTCGAGGCAGCGATTCTGCTCCCGGCTCACGGCCCTCCCCTTAGGGATCCGGCCGCAACCGTGCGGAGGTTCATCTCCCACCGCATGCAGCGCATCGCTCAGGTCCGGAATCTGCTGAGGGAGAGCGGTTCTTTCTCAGCATCAGAGGTGGCCGCTGCTGTGTACGGTCCCAATCTCGACCCCGGACTTGCTCGCGCGGCGGAAGGCTCTGTCGCGGCGGTCATGCAGTACCTCGTCTGGCAACGGAAGAACGAGGACCAGGGGTTGCAGAACGCCTGAAGGTTGAATTCGAACCCAGCGTAAACCGCACGACCACCTGATGGATATTTCCGAAGATGTACTCTCGCGCATCGATCCGCGGTTCATCGAGGCGCACCTGCGGTTCCTGTCGCACCCGCTGCTCGAGGGGCGCGCCCCAGGCACGCGCGGGGCGGAACTCGCGGCAGAGTACATCAGGGCCCAGTTCCAGGCAATCGGTCTCGAGCCGGTGGCGGGTTCTTACCTGCAGCCGGTGCCACTGATGGGCGCGACGAGCGAGCCCGAACTCGCCTTCACGGCGCGGGAAGGCGAGGAGATCCGGCCGGTAGCAGGAGACGACTACGTAGCCTGGGCCGGTACTCCCAGCGAAGATGTTGCCGTCGAGGCGCCTTTGCTCTTCGCTGGCTTCGGCATCACCGCGCCCGAACAGGGTTGGAACGATTTCAAAGACGCGGATGTGTCGGGCAAGGTGCTGCTGATTCGCGTCAACGATCCTGGCGATGCTACCACCCCCGCGCTGTTCGGCGGGCGCGCGCTCAGCTACTACGGCAGGTGGACTTACAAGTTCGAGGAGGCCGCGCGCCGCGGAGCAGCCGGCGCCCTTCTGCTGCATACCGACGAGTCGGCGGGGTATGGCTGGCAGGTGGTACAAAGCTCGAACAGCCGCGAACACTTCTCTCCCCCGGGCGGGACGGCTCCCCGCCTGCGCCTGGAAGGGTGGTTGCGAAATGAGTTCGCGGCGCGGTTGCCTGGCGGTTTTGGGCTAGCGCTCGTCGACCTGCTGCAGGCGTCGGAGAGCCGTGAGTTTCGTCCGGTCGACACCGGGATCACCGTCCGCGCCAGGGTACGGGGGCAGGTGCGGGAGGTAGCTACCGCGAATGTGATGGGGTGCATCCCCGGCACGGGCGGCGACGGCAGCGATGAAGTCATCATTCTGTCGTCGCACTATGATCATCTCGGAACCGCCGCGGGAGACGATGGCGAGCGCCGTATCTACCATGGCGCTTACGACAATGCGAGCGGTGTGGCGCTGCTGCTATCCGTGGCGGCGGCCGCGGCGGCGGCTCCCCGCCCTTCGCGATCTCTGCTCTTTCTCGCCACGACCGCGGAAGAATCGGGCCTGCTCGGCGCGGAATGGCACGCATCGCACCCGCTGGTCCCGCTGGCGCGTACCGTGGCCGTCCTGAATGTAGATGGCGCTAACCTGCAGGGGCGTACCACCGACATCACCCCGCTGGGCACCGACCGCTCCGGCCTTGGACTGCTCGTTCGCGCTGCCGCCGCGGCCGAAGGCCTCGAGGTGCGGCCCGAGCCGCACCCCGAGCAGGGGATGTTCTTCCGCCAGGATCACTTTCCTTTCGCCCGCGCCGGTGTACCCGCACTCGCTCTCGATCACGGGCTCGATTTCGAAGGCAGGCCAGCGGGGTGGGGAGAGCAGTGGTACAAAGAGTTCATCGCGAATCACTATCATCAGCCGAGCGATGCCTTTCACGAGAATTTCGACTACTCGGGTGCGGTGCAGCAGGGCAGGGTGATGCTCCGGCTTGCTCTGGCCTTGGGACACGGTGACGAAAGGCCGGATTGGGCGCCGGATTCCGAATTCCAGCGGGCGCCGTGAGCGCGCTCCGCCTGGCTCTGCTGCCGAACACGCTTGCTTGCGTTCAAACCCCGCCTGTTCGGCGGGCGCCGTGCGAAGTCTCGCATACTGGCAGCGTTTCGCCATGGGAGCGATGACCGCTCGGCTGAACACCTTGCTCCCGCAGGTCGTCGAGCGCATCGAGGACGGGCTGTTGGTGCTCGACAGCGAGTGCCGTGTCACCTTCTGCAACGCCGCGGCCGAGCGCCATCTCGGGGTAGAGCGCGACTCGCTCCTGCACCGCCCGCTGTGCCCCGCGGGCCCGCCGCTGCGGGCGACGGCCGCCCACCGCCACGGGAGAGAGGTACTAGCGACCGGCAGGCCGTGCGAGCTGGTGCAGCACCACCCCCTGCGCCAGCATCAACGGTTTGACGTGTGGATTTCCCCCGCGGGCGGAGGCGCTATCGCGGTGCAGTTCCGCGAATCCAGCCGGCGGGGTCAAGATCCCGCGGTGCGCCAGCAGTCGCGCATCCTGGAAGCATTACGCGACGGCTACATCGGTGTGGATGCGGACTGGCGCGTCGCCTACATCAATCGCGCCGCGCGCATGCTCTTGCGCCTGCCGCGGCGGGAAGCGCTGGGTGCGGATCTATGGTCGCTTCTTCCCGAAGACACCGCCGAAATAGAAGGCGCCTTGCGTTCCACCATGCTCGATGCCCAACCCCGGCATTTGCGTCACATCAGCCCGCTCGGCGACGTCTTTCGCGGCCGGGCCTTCGACCTATGGACTTCGCCCCTTGCCGACGCCGGCATCTCTATCCTCTTTCAAGATGTAACCGACCATCTGCAGAGGGAAAAGGAGCTCGCGAGATATGCGGCCGAGGCGCAGGAGGCGAATCGCGCCAAAGACCGGTTCTTCGCCGCCGTCAGCCACGAGTTGCGGACTCCGCTCAATGCGATCGTCGGCTACACTTATCTGCTCACCTCCGAAACCTATGGAGCGCTGCCCGCGGAGGCCCGCCGTGCTGCCTCGCGAGCTGAAATATGCGCGCAGCACCTTGGGTGGTTGGTAGATGACCTGCTGCTCCTGACGAATGCGGAAATCGAGCGCATCGAGATCTCGCCCGTCCCCGTCCGCCTCCAGGAGCTGCTGTCAAACTCGCTACAGCTCGCGAGGCATCAGGCGGAGGCCAAGGGGCTCGAGTTCGCAATGGACCTGCCGGATTCGCTCCCGCCCATTGAAACCGACCCAGACCGGCTGCGGCAGCTCGTCAACGCGCTGGTCTCGAACGCCGTAAAGTTCACCACGGCTGGTTCAGTCCGGATCAGCGCTGCCATACATGAGGAGGGCGCTGCCGGAACGCCGGCCGGGCCGCCGGGGGTTGATGTCACCTACGGCTGGATCGAAATCGTCGTTTCGGACAACGGGCCGGGCGTTAGCGAGGCCGACCGCGAGCGAATCTTCGCTCCCTTTGAACAGCTAGGAGACCCGTCTCGCGAAGCGTCGCTGCGGCACGGTGTGGGGCTTGGGCTCGCCGTCGCCCGTCAGCTTGCGCACCTGCTCGGCGGGGAGTTGTGGTTGGAACCCAGCTCCGGCCGCGGAAGCCGATTTCATCTCCGGCTCCCCCGCAGGCCGCCAGCCGGCTGAGCAGCAACTCCCTGGCTCCCGTTGCCCCAGGCGGTTAGCTTCCGGTGACGGCAATCGCGTTCTTCCCTTCACGCCGCTGACCGGCTGACATGCTCAGGCTACACGAGTATCGCTACCACCGCCCGACCAGTTTGAGCGGCGCGCTCGAGCTGTTGGGTGACCATCCCGATGCCATGCCGATAGCGGGCGGCACCGATCTCATGCCAAACATGAAGCACGGGCTGTGGACTCCGCACCATCTCGTGGCCTTGAAAACGATTCGCGAGCTGAATGGCATCTCTGTGGCGGAAGGTGCAGATCGCCCGGACGATGAGCGGGGGGAAATCATCATTGGGGCGGCTGAGACGCTGAACACGGTCGCTGTCCACCCTGCCGTTCGCAGCTATTTGCCGTCGTTAGCCGCTGCCGCGGGTCTCGTGGCCGGCCCCCAGATTCGGAATCAGGGCACGATAGGCGGGAACGTTTGCCTGG
>JBBSMO010000123.1:0-7161 GCA_038233155.1 Longimicrobiales bacterium | reverse complement strand
TTGTACGACGCGGGGGTGCGGATGTCTTTGGGGTGGACCGCAAATAGCGGCCGGTCCTGATACAGCGACCAGGACATCGCGCCCCAATCATCCAGTCCGATGCCCAGAATCTCCTCGATGGCTCCCTGCAGCGGCAGCTGGGCGGGGCGGGCGAAGGGCTCCTGCGCCGCCGCGGAGACATCGATCAGTGCGGCGGCCGCACAGAACACAAGCGGCGATAGAACGAACCGAATCTTCATCTAGCGCACCCTGCTCGGATCACGAGCGGGGGTTACGCAGGGGGAGCATGGCCAGCGTGGCGGTCTTCGAGGATCTGCTGCTGCACCCGGAAGGCGGAGCGGGTGTTTTCCTCCATGTCCAGCATCACCTCGATCAGCCCAGCGGCGACGAAGAGCACGGGTACGAGGACGAGTGTACCGGCGAGGATCAGGAGCCGAACCGTCCACGGCGTAGCATCTCCCTCGGGGCCGAAGAGGAAGATCAGAACCCCGAACAAGCCCGTTGCAACGGCGACGAAGCGGAGCAAGGCCAACATGAAGCGGAGGTTGCCGTAGCGGCGCTCGACACCCGCGATACGGCCGGGAGTGCGGCGCTCTTGCAGCAATTCTCCGCATTGCGGGCAATGGTCCACCGTCGGGTCATCTACCGAGGTGCCGCAGTGGGTACACTGCACCGGGGTGCTGAACAGGTGCATAGCCATGATCAGGCAGGCGTTTGAGGACCGAGGGCAGCGTGCGGGGCACCGAACGCTGGCGCAACCGGTGTGCCAAGCATGCGCTGCCTGTCCCGGCTAACGGGGCCAGCCGCCCGGACGGCCGCGGCGAAGCGCCGCATCCGCACCAATCTCAACGAGCGGGTGGTGTGACGGACCGTGCAGAAGAATCTGCGGCAGGCACGGCAGTCGAGATCGTAGCCGCGGGCGTCTAGAGGCAGCGAGCGCCGGAGGCGCGACTCACCCCGTGCCTCGAGATGCTGGCCGCAGCCAGGGCAACATGGGCTAGACCCTTGGCGCAGTTGGCGGTTGATGGACCGGCGGTCGCGGCGTCCGAAAGCGCGCCACGTTCTCTCAGTGTGTACTGATCCCATGGAAAACCTTTGCGGGTGAAGGAGAGGGCCATGCGGGCGGTTGGTCCGCGCTATTCAAGGGTAACGGCTTATCCGGCGGGGTTCAACTCCTCGACATCACACCAGCGCACCAGATGCCTGAGCGGGGGGTGGCCGTCGTGATGCCAGCTCGCGCGCGGCCACGCCATCGAGCCGAGCGCCGCGATGCGGCTGGCGCCGAGCGCGCCCAGGGCATTCGCCAGCGGAGCCAGCCGGTTCGGGTCACCGGCAAAGCCGACCGTCTGCAGATACCCGGAGACAGACTTCGCCTCTGCGATCACTTCCGATAGGTCGCCGACCGGCTTCACCCGCACCAGGCGGTTGAGACACGAAGGGACGAAGCCGCTGGTGTCTTCGTAGATGACCGTCCAGGCAGTGTCGGGCTCGGAGGCGAAGAGCGCCGGCCCGCTTCCAGCAAAGCCGGCGAACTCCGCCGCCGTCCGCGCCCGGCGAATCCCGGCTGCCTCTCCCGGCGAGACCGCGCCGCGGGGAAGTGACTGCTCGAGGCGCTCGAGCTCGCCCGCGAGAAGCGCCGCCCACGCGCGCGGCGCCGTATCGCCGCCGGCTTCCGCATAGATCAGGTGTGGCGAAACGCACCCCTGCTGGTCGAATGTAGCTACGTCCACCGCCGCTAGGCGGGCGGTGGCAGCCGCCCGGTCAGCCGAGAGCGCTTCCCGCCCCGCCACCGCAAAGGACAGCTTATGCCCGAAGGCCAGCAACGGCAGCCCCGCCGGTATCCGTTCGCGCAACGAACGGATCGACTCGTTGCCGCCGTAGGCGAGGACCGCGTCAGCAGCCGATAGCGCCGCCGCCTCGAGTGCGTTCGCCCCGCCCGGCCAGTAGGTAACAGCCAGGCAGCGCCCGAGCCCGGGATCGGCTTCGGCCAGCGTGCGCGCGAAGAGCGCGGCCAGCAGCGGCTCGGCAGCGCTGGTCTTCGCGATGGACGCACTCTTGACCAGCAAAGCTCGGATCAGCGAGGTAACGCCCAGCCCGGGTACATTGCCGCTGAACACGTGCAGGGTGAGCCCGGGCCCGAAGGCGCGCGCGGTGCCGGGCGCGGTGGGTCGCGGCCGGAACTCGTCCAGAACCCGCGGGTCGGCAAACTCTTCGCCGAGTAGTTCGTGCAGCCGGTCCGCGCGCCAGTCGGCGACCATGCCGTCCAGAATGCGACAGATCATGGCGTGCGAGTAGCCGGTTACCGCCGGCAGTGCCTCGAGCGCCTCGTGCCGGACAGGGTCGTTCGCGTCTCCGAATCGTGCGGCAGCGGCATCGACGAGGCCGACGATCTCCGCGACGGGGCGGCCCTTCAGCCAGCGCCCGTGCGCGACGCGCAGCGCGGCGATCTGCGCGTCAAGTTCGGCTTGCGTGAGCTGGGGGATGCGGAGCTGCACCGCGCTATCGCCTTCGCCGTACTCCCAAGTGGCGGTGCTGACACGCGAAAGCGCAGGCAGATGAAAGGCGTCGAGGATCAAGACCGCGACGGCTACAGAAAATCCCAGAAGGCGCGGTTCGCCTCTATCACCAGTTCCCAGCGCCCGCCGCCTGAAATGCCGCGCCACAGATCTACGTGAAGGATGTCGTAGAAAAGCCCGGCACCAATCCCGACTGCCGCTTTCACCTCGCCGGCGGGCGACGCCGGCCAGCGGGATAGAGAGGCAGAGGAGGCATCGCCAGCGCCGGCCCAGCCTGTGGCCGCAGAGAGCCGGCCCGTAACCCACGGGTCTATCAATGGCATGGATAGTGTGGCGTCCACCAGGGCGTAGCGGTCGCCGCCGAAGGCGCGGAAGGGATAGCCGGGGAGCGTTCCGCGGCCGCCGATCAGCAACAGGGACTGCGGGGGCAGCTCTCCCCATACCGCCGCGCCCGCGGCGGCACCGGCCTCGATCTGGCGTCCTGCATCTCCCAACTGCCGCACGTTCCGTAGCTCGAAATGCGGCAGAATGTAGCTGATGTTGCCGCGCCGTGCGTCTTCGGTTTGCAGCGTCGCAAGGGTCGCCGCGGCGCGCCCGGACCAGAGATTGCCCCGCCCCGCGGCCCCCTGCCGTTCCGCGGCAATCGTAGCCGCGAGCATGGTGCCGCGCTCGACAGGCTGCACCGGGCGGAAATGGTCGGAATCAGCAAACACCGCGAAGCGGGTCGTCCGCTCCGCCGGCCGCTGCGCTTCTGCCCGGAAGTCCGCGGCGAGAAGCCAGCTCGCGTCCAGCCGGTGGTGCAGCGAGAGCTCGCCGCCGGACGCGTAAAACGGGTCCAGGTAGTCCTCAGCCGCGAACAGCGCAGACAGTGTGTTGATGACGCCCGATGCGCCACGGCGGGCGCCAACGTCACGCGGCTCGTTGATGAATCCGGTTAAGCGCGCCGTGCTCGCGCCCGCGTCGCCGGAGAGGGCGGCCGATAGCAACGGGTGCTCCGCTCCAAAGGCCCACCCGGCCCGTACGCCTGCCTCGACGTGCGGCACCGGGGTCGCTGATGCACCCAGTGCGACCGCGACGCCTTCCGCCCGATTGTAGCGAAGTACCTCCGAGGCGGAAGGCAGCCGCAGCCGCAGTCCCGCTGCGCCCTGCAGCGCCCTGCTCGCAACCAGCCGCGCCGCTTCTTTGCGGATCTCGCGCAGCTCGATGGCGGGACCGATCCCCTCTTCCCGCAGCTCTGCCTCGAGCGGCTCTTCAAACGGAAAGCTTTCCCGCTCCGCGGCGGGCGCAGCCGTAACCGGAGCGCCGGCGAACCGCTGCAGCGGCAACCCTTGGTTGAAGCGGTAGTTGTCCACTTCCATCACCCCGCGAATGACGGAGCCGGCGGGCACGTCGAGTTGCGGAATACGCCGCCGGATCTCGACCCGCTGCCGGTTCGGCAGCCAGAAGCGGCCCTTCCAGAGCCCGTTGTCCAGCGAGATGTTGATGTAATCGAGGTAGCGGTCCCGGTAGGCGGCGCCGGTGAAGGTGAAGTCCATCCTCACGAGATCTCCCGCACGGCGCTCGACGAAGATCGACCCGATGATGGCCGGGCGGGAGGAGTCCCGCGGTCGCACCTGCAGCTCGTACACGCGCACCGGTTCGGCCGCGCCGGGGAGGCTCAGGGTGAGCGAATCTACCAGCCGGTACTCGTAAACTCCCTCCGCGTCGGGAGATGCGGGGTGGGGAACGTCGCGGACCTCATCCCCGTCTCCAATGCGGATTTCGTCGCCGAAGTTCTCCATCACCACCGCGAGGTGGTCGATGTGATAGCGGATGTTGGTTGGCAGCGCTTTGCGGTCGCGCCAGCCAACGATCCGCTGCTTGGTCAGATCGGGCGACCGCCAGGCCACCTCGAGAGCGAGCTGGTCCGTCTTCACTAGATTCCGCTCGCCCGTGTCCTCGCGGTCCAGATAAAAGTAGACCCGGGCGCGGGCGTCGGCCTCGTAGTCCACGAGCCCTGTGTCCGCGTTGGCGGCCGAGCGGCGTTGCTGCGCGCGATTGACGAGTTCGAGAGCCCGCGCACTGTTCCATTCGGTGGCGGTCGGGCGCTGGCCCTGCGCTAGGGCGGCCGGGCTGCCGACGGACAGCAGAAGCAGCAGCACCGCGGCGGGGGAGATCATGCGGAGGAGGAAATCAGCGGCGCGCCCGGAGGCGTACGGGCCCGGCCAACCGGCCAGGCCCGCGTTGCTGGCGTACGGAACCAGTGGCCGGCGGCGGCTCAGCTACAGCTCGCCACGCGGAATGAAGCGGTGAGCTGGCCCTGGATCTGGTTCGCGAGGTTGGGCCGGGTAGTGCCCGTCACCCGCTCGTAATCCGCCTTCGAAATCGAGTAGGCGGTGGTGGTTGTCGCGCTGGTCGAAAGCTGCTTTGGGCTCGGCTGGAAGTCGAGACGAATGTCGCGGCCGGTAGGCAGGAGCAAGCCGGTCGCGGCATTCGAGCTGTTGAAACGAAGGTCGATGTTGCTGTTGCCGAGCTGATACGTGCCGGGCGCCACCTGTGCAAGGCCGTCGGCCGGCCGGTACGAGAGGGCGAACTCGCGGGAAGAGGCGAGGACCTGTAATTGCGCCGAATTTGTCACGACGCCGTTGAGCAGATTCACCGGGGCTGGTTCACCGCCATCCGGCGTGAAAGTCAGCGCACAGACGTTGTAGTTGGCCCCGACCTGTTCGGTGGTAAGGCGGGCGGGGCCGGTGCCGTTGTCGTCATCCCCACACGCCGCCAGAGGCACGAGCAATGCAAAAGCGGCAGAAAAGAGCAAGCGGCGGTTCATGGTATCCTTTTGTGAGTGCAATAGAAGGGCGAACTCGAGAGCCGGCAGCGAGAGCCGGCTCCGGATTCGTTACAAGATGGGAATCTACTCGGGTTCGTGCTCGGGGTCTACAGCATGGCGGGAAAATGGTAAACGAGATGAATGCGTCAGACGTTCCGCGCCAGCAGCAGGAAGACGTCGTACAGGGCGTGGGTCCATGCAGTGATGCCGAAGCCACGCAACAGGAATAGCGCGCTGAAGGCGGCGCCCGCAAGGAAACGGAAGACAAAGGATTGCAGCGCCCAGGCGTCGCCGTAAGGGCCGATGTAGTGAAACGCGGAAAAGATGATGGCCGCTATCAGGATCGCCATCACTCCAGACCCTGTTCGTGACAAGCCGAGCGCGCCGAGCAGAAGCGCCAGCCCGCCGACCAGCAGGAGGCGGAATACGATCTCCTCGTAAATCCCCGCGCCGAGCGACAGGACGAGTCCCTCGCGCAATGGCAGGGTAGCGATCACGGGCTCCTGGGCAGCGAGCCGCACCGGAAGGCCGCCCAAGGCGATGCGGGTAGCCGTTCCCACGACCGCGCCGAACAGCAGAGCGTACAAGGTGCTTTCCGCGAACATCCCGGCGAAGACCCGTGCCCGCACAGGCACCCGGCGGCGGCGCTGCTCGAGAACGACGAAGGCAGCGGCAGCGGCGATCAGAACCGCGGTGAAGGCGAGTGTCCCCCGCACGCCGGCGGCGGCGAAAAGGGTACGCAGCAGTACGTCCGCGCCGTTGCGGAGCGCGGCTCCCTCACCCCCAGCGAGCCAGGCAGCGCCCGTTTCGTACAGCAGCAGCAAGGGGACCGCGAAGAGCAGCGAGTAGGTTCGGCTGCGGGAGAGATCAAAGTAGCGGTTCATGCATACCAAGATAACACGAGATGCGGAGGGGACTATTCTGCACGCTACCCGTTGATGAATCTTGCAAGCAGGGTTAGAATGGTTGCCGCGGGCGGGCCAGCTTCCCGGCCCATTCCCGGGCCACCCTTTGCGTACCGCGATCACGTGCCTTCCAAAGCCGCCAGAACCCGCCGGCGGCGTAGCACCCTCCTCCGCCCCCGCCGCCGGCTCGTTGTCGGGCTCGCCGCGCTGCTTCTCGTAACCGCCGCCGTTCCGGGCGCGCGTGCGCGCTTCGCCTCTATCGCGGCTGCCGCCAGCGGTGCGGTCGCGATGAGTCGGCTGAGCAGCGCCCGGCTGGCACTCGGCTATGCCAACCACTACGGTATCAGTTTCGAGCTCGCGGCGGCGATTCAGGCAGCGTCGGTCGCCGAAGGGATCGACCCGGCTCTAGCTTTTCGCCTGGTCCGCATCGAGAGCGGCTTTCGCCCCGGTGCCACCAGCTCCGCCGGTGCCTTGGGGCTGACGCAGTTGATGCCCGCTACCGCGGCAGCGCTCGAACCGGGGATCACCCGAGCCCGCATCCTCGAACGCGACACCAACCTGCGTCTCGGCTTCCGGTACCTTCGCTGGCTCATCCGCGTACACGACGGCGACCTCGAGGAGGCGCTCCACGCGTACAATCGCGGCCCGGGCACGGTTGCCCGGATCCGGGCCGGCGGCGGCGACCCCGCAAACGGGTACGCCGCGTTGATCCTGAACGCGCGGCGGCATCCGGGCCCCTACCGCGGCGCGGGGCTGCTCCCGCTCCCGGCGGCGCCGTGATCAGCCCGTCTGCTCGCGCAGGCGCGGCGCATACTATTCACCCTTGCACACCCCGCGCATGAACGACGGTGCTAGCATGAAGCTGTGGAAGCTGTACCCGCGGCCGGACCACCCGGAGGCTAAGGAGTCCATCAAGTGGGAGACGTACGAG
>JBBSMO010000122.1:0-7205 GCA_038233155.1 Longimicrobiales bacterium | reverse complement strand
CGCGACTACACCTACATCGACGACATCGTCGCCGGAATCCGTTCCGCCATCAGGTACGACCGCTCGCCCTATGAAGTGATCAATCTCGGCAACGACCGTACGGTGAGCCTGGCGGAGATGATCGACGCCCTCGAAGAAACGCTTGGCGTTCCCGCGAAAATCGACCGGTTGCCGCCCCAACCCGGTGATGTGCCGCAGACCTGGGCAGATGTCGGAAAAGCAGAACGGCTGCTCGGGTATCGCCCCGCGACGAGCTTCAGAGAGGGCTTGCGCAGCTTTGCAGCATGGCTCGACGATGCCGGTCCTGAACCGAAATCAACCTGAAGATCAATACAATGTCTGATGCTAAGCCGCCGGTAACCTCCCCAAAAATCGTCAGCAAACCGTGGGGGCGGGAGATTTGGTATGCCCATGAGGAGCGTTACGCGGGCAAGATCCTCGAGGTTAGCCTCGGGCATGCCCTTTCGCTGCAGAAGCACGAGAGGAAGCAGGAAACCATGTACCTCCAATCGGGGCGGTTGAAGTATCATCTGAACGGGACGGACTTCGAGATGTTGCCCGGCGATGCCCTGACGGTGAATCCCGGCGACGTGCACCGGGTAGAAGCGCTGGAAGATTCGGTAATTCTCGAGGTGAGCACACCCGATCTGGACGACGTCATCCGCCTCGAGGATCGCTACGGGCGTACCTGACCCGGCAGCAGGGAGCAGCCGGGCTGCCTTGCCCGCTGCTGGCACCTGCCGGTATCTTTCAGATCTGGCTGCCGCAGCGCCGGCTGGCCGGGACGTTCATCAGAGGCGGGAGGACTTCGGGTCTCCCGCCGTTTGCTTTTTATCCGAAACTCGCTCGCGGTAGGCGGGGTACGACGAGGGTCTATGCACCGAACTACACTTTGGCCCGCCCCGTTGTTGCTGGTGGCGGCAATGATACTCGCTGCCTGCGGTCCCAAAACACCGCCGCTCACCCGCCTCGCGCCGGATGTGCTCTACGAGCGTGGCATAAGCGCGTTCCAGGCGGGACAGTACGGGCGTGCCATCGCTCCCCTGCAACTCTTCGCGCAGCAGCAGTTGGGCGACCCCCGCGTTCCCACGGCGCTGTTCTCGCTGGGCCGCGCGCATATTGAGCGCCGGGAGTACTTGCCCGCCATCACCGAGTTCCAGCGCCTGGTCACGGATTACCCGACGCACGAACTGGCGCCGGAGGGGCGCTTCGGGATGTGCGATGCATACCTCCGGCTCTCGCCCCGGCCCGCGCTCGACCAGGAGTATACGTACGCTGCCATCGCGCATTGCCAGTCGGTAGCGGAACTCTTCCCCGGTACTGATCACGGAGCGAGTGCGGCCGCTGCGGTAAGCGACCTGCGCGGGAAGTTAGCGGCCAAGACATTTCAGAGCGGAATATTCTACTTCCGCCGCCGCGCATTCGATGCGGCGGTGGTATATTTCGATGATGTGGTCACACAGTTCCCGCAAACGGAATACGCGCCGGCTGCTCTTCTGAAGCTGGCCGAGAGCTATGACCGCATTGGCTATGTGGAAGAGGCGGCGGCTGCGCGCGAGCGATTGGTGCAGGAGTACCCGCAGAGTGCCGAGGCGCAGGCTTCGCGCGCCTGACGCGAACGTGTCGCAGACCCGCATCGGCATTTTCGGCGGCACCTTTGACCCGCCGCACACCGGCCATCTGATTGTAGCTGCGGACGTTGCCGCCGCCCTGGACTTGGACCATGTCCGATTTGTTCCCAATGCCGTCCCGCCGCACAAGCGCCGCTCGGTATGCGCCCCCGCGGCACTTCGGCTCGCCATGGTGCAGGCTGCGATCCAAGATGATCAGCGGTTCGTGGCGGACGACATCGAACTGCAGCGCGCCGGGCCTTCGTATACCGCCGATACGCTCGCCGCACTCGGCGAACGGCACCCTCGCGCGGAGCTGTACTTCATGATTGGGGTGGACGCGCTGCGCGACTTCGGCACCTGGCACCAACCGGCGCGCATCCCCGGGCTGGCGAAGGTGGTTGGCCTCACCCGTAGCGGCGACGTGGCCGTGGCGCCCCCCGGGCTTCCAGTCATCCCCGTACGAGTTACGCGGGTAGATATTACCGCAACCGACATCCGCCGGCGGGTTCGCGAGGGCGAATCCATCCGCTACTTGGTGCCTGGCGCGGTTCGCGGTATCATCATCCGCGAAGGGTTGTACCGGAACACGAACGAAGGAACACGGGATGCTGGCGACGGGCCCGCACGGGAACCGGCCGCTGCCGCCTGCCCGAAAGCTTCCTAAACATAATTTAACGGCGAAGGAATTTATGCTGAAAGATATAGCCAACAAGCTGTTCGGCTCCCGTCATGACCGCCAAGCAAAGAAGTTTCTGCCCTGGGTAGATGTGGTCAATGGCGAGTCCGAGGGGCTCGAGCGGCTCTCGGACGAGGAGTTGAAAGGGCAGACGGACAAGTTCCGCGCGCTGATCCAAGACGCGACAGCGGAGCTACGTGCGGAGATGGAGGAGTTGCGCACTGCCCGCCGCCAATCCGAAAGCGCGGCGGAACGAGAAGATTTCTCGGAGCAGATCAACGCGCTCGACAAGGAGATTTACCAAGCCACCCAAGACGTATTGGAAGAGGTTCTGCCGGAGGCCTTCGCTACGGTAAAGGAGGCGTGCCGGCGGCTGGTAGGTACCGAGGTCGCGGTGACAGGGCAGACCTTCACCTGGGACATGATCCCCTACGACGTGCAGTTGATGGGCGGTACCGTGCTGCACCAGGGCAAGGTCGCGGAAATGGCGACCGGCGAAGGAAAGACGCTCGTCGCTACCATGCCGCTCTACCTGAATGCACTCGCCGGCCGCGGCGCCCACCTGGTCACGGTCAATACCTATCTCGCCCAGCGGGATTCGGAGTGGATGGGCCACCTGTACCGCTATCTCGGCTTGACTGTCGGCTGCATAGACCTGCACGACCCGGGCACCCCCGACCGCCGTGAAGCCTATCTCGCCGATATCACCTACGGCACCAACAACGAGTTCGGCTTCGACTACCTGCGTGACAACATGGTGCATTCGCTCGAACAGCGGGTGCAGCGGCAGCACTACTACGCGATCATCGACGAGGTGGACTCGGTCCTCATCGACGAGGCGCGCACCCCGTTGATCATCTCCGGGCCCGTAGGCACTGAGACGAATCAGGCGTACGCCCGCTACCAGCCGCAGGTCGCGGACCTCTTCCGCCGCCAGAACCGCGAAGTCGGCGAGATGATTGCCGATGCGGAACGCGCGCTCGAGAACGAAGATTCCTTCTCCGCGGGCGAAAAGCTGCTCCTGGCGCGCCGCGGGATGCCGAAGAACAAGCGGCTGCTGAAGATGTTCGCGGATGACCCCGGCCTCCAAAAGCTGGTGACGAAAGTCGAGGCAGACTACATGCGCGAGAAGAAGCTGCACGAGCTCGAAGAACGGCTGCTCTTCGCGATGGACGAGAAGGGCCACAATGTACACCTGACCGATCAAGGCCTCGATGTTCTGGCGCCGGAAGACCATGCGGCCTTTATCGTACCCGACATCTCGGAAGAGGTGCACCGCATCGAGGAAAATCCGGACCTTACGGTAGATGAGAAGCGGGCGCGGCGTGAGGAGGTAGAGGGCGAGTACGCGGAGAAGAGCGAGAAGATTCACGTGATTCACCAGCTTCTCAAGGCGTACGCGCTGTTCAACAAGGACGAGCAGTACGTGGTGCAGGAAGGGCAGGTGATGATCGTGGACGAATTCACCGGCCGCATGATGGCGGGGCGTCGCTGGTCCGATGGGTTGCACCAGGCTGTAGAGGCGAAGGAGGGGGTATCCGTCAAGGGCGAAACGCAGACGCTGGCAACGGTCACCATCCAGAACTACTTCCGGATGTACGACAAGATCGCCGGAATGACGGGTACCGCCGAGACGGAAGAGTCCGAGTTCAGCCAGATTTACGGATTGGACGTGGTCGTGGTGCCGACCAACCGGCCCATCGTCCGCGACGACCGCCACGACCTCGTCTTCAAGACCAAGCGCGAGAAGTACAACGCCATCATCGAAGAAATCGAGCGGATGAACAAGGTCGAGCTCCCGGTGCTGGTCGGCACCGTCAGTGTGGATGTTTCCGAGACTCTCGCGCGCATGCTCAAGCGGCGGGGGGTTCCACACGAGGTGCTGAACGCGAAGTACCACGGAAAGGAAGCCCACATCGTGGCCGAGGCGGGGCAGCCCGGTTCGGTGACCATCGCGACCAACATGGCCGGGCGCGGCACGGACATCAAGCTCGGGCCGGGGGTGAAGGAAGAGCGGCACTTCGAGCACGAAGGCGAGACCATTGATGAGATGGGCGGGTTGCACATCATCGGCAGCGAGCGCCACGAATCGCGGCGCATCGACCGGCAGCTACGCGGCCGCGCGGGGCGGCAGGGGGATCCTGGCTCGTCGCAGTTCTTTCTCAGCCTGGAAGACGACCTGATGCGCCTGTTCGGCTCGGACCGCATCGCCAGCGTCATGGACAAGATGGGCGCGGAGGAGGGCGAGGTGATCACGCACCCGCTGGTGACGCGCTCGATCGGCAAGGCACAAGGCCGGGTCGAGATGCAGAACTTCGAGGCGCGCAAGCGGTTGCTGGATTACGACGACGTCATGAACCAGCAGCGCGAAGTGATTTACGATCTGCGCGCCTTCGCCCTCGAGGGCGGCGAAGAGCTCAAGGGCGAAGCGTGGGACATGATCGAGAAGACGCTGGACCGGCTTCTCGGCGAAGAGGCGCCCGAGCACGAACACCCGGAAGAATGGGACCTCGCCAGCCTCAAGCGGCGGCTGTTGATCGACTTCTTCGTCAGTGCGGACCGCCTGCCGGAAAACGAAGAGGATGCGCACGACTTCGAGAGCCGCGACGAGCTTCACGAATACCTGCTGAAAACGGCGCGTGCGAAGTTCCACGAGAAGCTGGGGCAATTCGGCGTGCACACGGACGCCCTGCTCCGGCTGGTGGTGCTTTCCACCATAGATGACAAGTGGAAGGAGCACCTCTACGACCTGGATCACCTCAAGGCATCGATCGGCTTCCGCGGCTGGGGGCAGAAGGACCCCCTGGTCGAATACAAGAAGGAGGCATTCGACATGTTCGTCGACCTGATGACGGATCTGCAATCCTCTATCGCGAAACTCGTCTTCCGGGCCCAACTGCAGGTGGAGGCACCGCCGCCGCGCGCCTTCGGCGGCGCCGGCGTCGTCACGGGCCGGGGCGTGCAGCCGGCTGGGGGAGCGGGGCGCAACGGGGCCTTCCCGCCCGCGCCCGGTCCTGCCGGTGCAGCCGCGCCCCCAGAATCCAGGCCCGCCGCGGCGCCGCTGGGAATCAGCTCCGCCGCGCGCGTTGCGGGGCCCCCTGTCGGCCTGGTCACCAACCGCGAGAGCGAGCGCAAAGCGCAACCCGCTACAGCGGTGATGGAAGTCGGCCGCAACGATCCCTGCCCGTGCGGCAGTGGCAAGAAGTACAAAAAGTGCCACGGTCGCGGCGGGTGATCCGGATTGCGGATTGCGGATAGCGGATTGCCGACCCAACGGATGCTACCCGGGTGCTGGCCTCCTGATGTTGTCATCCTGAGCGCAGCAAAGGATCTGCGCCTGCGGGACGCGGAGAGGCTGCCCCACGCGCGCCTGAGGATCTGACGACTGATTGGCACCGGTGCGGAACGGCAGATCCTTCGGTCGCGGGCTCCCTCAGGATGACAAAGAGGGCGAGTCGCAAGGAGTTGGGAGGCGTTGGCTAGCCCGTGCCGCCGCTGCTGTGGCGCGGCGCGACCTCACATTGCCATTCGTTGCGAACCGCATCGGCATCGTGAGCGTTCCCCATTCTCACACTGCGCAAACCCGATTGTCATCTTGAGCGCAGCGAAGGATCTGCCCTGAGTTCGCCGAAGGGATCTGGCAGTTTCGCGCTTGTCGGCTCGTTGATGTGCCGCAGTCCTCGCCACTCCTGAATTCTTCCATGCCCGAGCCAGCGCGCTACACGATCAAGGAATGGCCGGCCGATGAGCGGCCGCGCGAGCGCCTGCAAGTGCTTGGGCCCGCAGCGCTGTCGGAGCGCGAATTGCTGGCGATTCTAATAGAGAGCGGCCTGCCCGCTACGGCCGCGCGGCCGGCGCGGTCGGCGTTGGATGTGGCGGGCGAGCTGATCGCACAGTTCGCCCGGGATGAGGGCGGCGGGTTGCGCCGCATGGCGACGAGCCCGCTCAGCGAGCTGTGCAAGGTAGCCGGCGTAGGAGCCGCCAAAGCGACCAAAATATTGGCTGCGCTCGAGCTGGGCCGGCGGGCATCCGCGGAGGGGCGTGGCGAGCGACCGCGCGTCCGCACGGCGCGTGACGTGTACGAGCGTATGCGATTGGTCATGCGCGACCTTCCGCACGAGGAGTTTCACGTGCTATTGCTGAACACCCAGAACGAGGTGCTGCGGGACCTGCAGATCACCCGCGGTACGCTGGACGCATCGCTCGTGCACCCGCGCGAGGTGTTCCGCCCCGCGATCACAGAGGCTGCGGCCAGCATCATCCTGGTCCACAATCACCCTAGCGGAGACCCCGCGCCCTCCGCCGAGGACCGCAGCATCACCACCCAACTGCGCGATGCAGGCCGCATCATCGGCATCGACGTGCTGGACCACGTCATCATCGGCGAATCGCGCTTCGTTTCTCTCGCGGAAGCAGGTCTGTTGGATGGGTAGTACGGCACTGTCAGAGGCGGAGCAGGGCGCCGGGCTCGCGCGCGCCGTGCTGCCGCCGCGCCTCCTGGACCGGGTCCTGCCCTTCGCCGGGCGGCTGGACCTCAGCACTATTGCCCGCGCCTACGAGTTCAGCGCGCTTGCCCACTCGGGGCAGACGCGCCGTTCCGGCGAAGATTACGTCGTACACTGCGAAGAAGTAGCAATCATCCTTGCGGATCTGCACCTGGATACGGTGACCATCGCCAGCGGGCTCATCCACGATGTGATCGAAGACACTTCGGCGACTCTGGACGACATTCGCGACGCCTTCGGCGACGAGATCGCGGGGTTGGTCGCGGGGCTGACAAAAATCGCCCGGGTCGAATTCCGCACCAACACCGAGCAGCAGGTAGAAAACTTCCGCAAGCTGCTGCTCTCGATGGCGCAGGACGCGCGCGTCATTCTCATCAAGCTCGCCGACCGCCTGCACAACATGCGTACGCT
>JBBSMO010000121.1:0-7212 GCA_038233155.1 Longimicrobiales bacterium | reverse complement strand
GCTGCCGCCGGCGGCCTCGCGAGGTGCCCGCGGAGACGCCCCGACGTGATTTCTGAGGCATCGCGAAGCCGGAAGCAACCGCGGAGACGCCCCGGCGGGGCGTCTGTACGGGGCCCGCATGGCTGAAAATTCCTTCAGCAAGGGGTTGGATGATCTCGAGGCGGGGGCGGCAGAGTCGCCGCCCGAGGCTCTCAATGTGCCCCCGCAGGACCCCGGTTTGCCGTCCCACCCCTCCGTAGATGGCCTGCGCGATAGGTTCGGCGATGGCGTCTTGCGGCACGAGATGGTCGCCGGCGACGAGCACATCGTCTACATCGCGCCGGCGGACGTGCTCGAGACGCTGACCTGGCTCAAGGAGGACGGCGGCCAGAGCTACGACTTTCTGCAGGACCTGACCGCCGTCGACTACGGCAACGGCCGGGTCATTCAGCTCGTGTACCAGCTCTGGTCTATCCGGCACAAGCGGCAGTTGCGCGTGAAAGCCGAGCTGCCGCTAGATGAGCTCGAAACCGACACCGTCTACTTCCTGTGGCGCGCAGCAGATTGGCTCGAACGCGAGGTGTTCGACATGTTCGGAGTGGTCTTCAACGGGCACCCCGACCTGCGGCGCATTCTGATGCCCTATAACTACGCCGAGGGCCACCCGCTCCGAAAGGATTTTCCGCTCCGCGGCCGCTTCACGCGCGCCGAGCAGACGCGCCGGGCTCTCTCGATGCGCACGGAAGACCACTACTCGCCATACGAGCTGGATCTGGCGCACAAGCTCGGGCAGCCGCTGCCCCAGGTGATGGGCGAGGGGGGCGGGCCCGGCCAGCCGACGCCGATGCCCGGCGGCGCCGTGGGAGGTCTCTGATGCGCACCGTCGTTTACAACGTTTCGCGCAACCCGGAGCTCGCCGCGGGTGGCAGCCTCGTGCATGCGCCGATCATCCCCGTAGAAGGTGAGGTGATCCCCGAGCCGGATGGCGAGGTCGGCGGCATCGGCGGCGAGCACATGCTCATCAACATCGGCCCGCAGCACCCTGCCACTCACGGGGTGCTCCGGCTGGTGCTCGAGCTGGATGGGGAGACGGTCGTCAAGTGCACGCCGCACATCGGCTATCTGCATTCAAGCTTCGAGAAGTTGGGCGAGTACCGCACCTGGAACCAGATCGTCCCGCTTACCGACCGCATGGACTACCTGGCGCCGTTGATCTACAACTGCGCCTACGTCATGGCGGTCGAGAAGCTGATGCAGGTCGAGGTCACCGAGCGCTGCAAAGTGTTGCGGGTGATGTTGATGGAGCTGGACCGCATCTTCAGTCACCTGCTCTGGCTGGGCACCACTGCCATCGACCTTGGGGCGTTCACCGTCTTCCTCTATACGTTCCAAGAGCGGGAGCGGATCTACAAGCTGCACGAGGACTACACCGGCGCACGGATCACCACCTCCGCCACTCGCGTGGGGGGGATGATGGCGGACATTCCCGCCGGGTGGTTGGAGGAGCTGAAATATTTTGTCGATACCCTCCCGCGCACGCTGGATGAAGTCGAGACGCTGCTCACCAACAATTCGATCTGGATCGGGCGGACGCAGGGCGTGGGCGTCATCTCCGGCGAAGACGCGGTCAACTTCGGGCTCTCCGGCGCCAACCTGCGCGCTTCGGGTGTGGACTACGACATCCGCAAAGACCGGCCGTACTACGACTACGAGACGTACGACTTCGATGTGCCGGTCGGCGAGCACGGCGACATCTACGATCGTTATCTGTGCCGCATGGAGGAGATGCGCCAGAGCCTGCTGCTCCTGCGGCAGGCGATGGACCGCTTTCCCGGCGGCCCCATCAACGTGGACAACCCGCGCGTGATTCTCCCGCCGAAGACGGCGGCGATGAACGACATGGAGTCCATGATCCACCACTTCAAGCTGGTGATGGAAGGGGTGCGCGCGCCGGTTGGCGAGTCGTGGTTCAGCGTCGAGAGTTCGAAGGGCGAACTGGGGATGTACGTCGTGTCCGACGGCGGTGCCAAGCCGATCCGCTGGCGTGTGCGAGGCCCTTCGTTCGTCAATATCGCCGCGCTCCCGCACATGATCGAAGGCGCCCTGCTCTCGGATGTAATCGCGGTGAACGCATCGCTGGACATCGTGCTGGGGGAGATTGACCGATGAACGGCAGGGAACAGGGGACAGGTTACAGGAAACAGCTGACCGTGGCGCCCGGCCGGGGCTCAACTGTATGCCTGAGGAACACCGGCACATGAGCGACGCCACCGGCATACGCGTCGAGCGGCGGGGTGGCGAGCCTCCGCGCAACCCCGGCTTCGCGGGGATCACCGGGGAGTTTAACCACCTGACGGAAGCGGAAATCCGCGGTACGGACTACGTCGGCGCGCGGCCGCTGGACGGGGGCCACGCCTCCGTCGCGGGAACGTTGCCGTACCAGGTCGCGAACGGCAACCCGGATGCGCCGCTGTTCGTCGGGCCGTACGAAGAGCGGCTCGAGAAGGTGCTTTCCCGCTATCCGGACCGGCAGGCCGCGCTGCTCCCCGCGCTGCACATCGCGCATGAGATCCGCGGCTTCCTGTCTCCCGCATCGATGGACGAGGTCGCCGGGCGGCTTCAGCTTCCCCCCGCCTATGTGCGCGGGGTGGCGACCTTTTATACGATGTACGCGCTGCAGCCGCTGGGGCGCTACCTGATTCAGGTTTGCACCAATATTTCGTGCAACCTGTGCGGCGCCGAAGAGGTGCTCGAGGCGTTTCTCGAGCACACCGGCACCCAGCCCGGCGAAATTTCGAAAGATGGTCTCTTCACGGTGATGGAAGTCGAGTGTCTCGGCGCCTGCGGCTTCCCGACCCCGGTGCAGATCAACGAGAAGTACTTCGAGAACATTCGTACGGAAGATGTGCCAGCGGTTCTGGAACGGCTCCGGCAGACTGGTTAAGTCCGACTGTCTTTCGGGTAGAGGGTCTTCGTTTCTTTTTCTTCTCTCGCGAGGAGCGACGGATGCACGTCCACGTGCAAGCCGCTGACGGAGAGGCGGAAATTTTGGCTGGAACCGCAGATCGAACTTGCTCAGGTGTATCGGATGAGAGACACCGAGCTCCGGCGCGTCAAGCAGCTAATCGAGGAGCGAGAGGATGAAATCCGGAGTGCTTGGAACAGACACTTCAAAGATTGAAGTCACCAATGTTTCACCGCATGGAGTCTGGCTTCTGCTGGGCGAGGAGGAGCTCTTCGCGCCATTCGAGGAATTCCCGTGGTTTCGCGATGCGGCAGTGAGCTCGATCTTCAACGTTCGGATGCCACGACCCGAGCACCTGCACTGGCCGGACTTGGACGTGGACCTGGAGGCGGATTCTCTCAGGCGCCCTGAGAAGTTCCCGCTGATTTGCAGAGGCTGAGGCTGCTCTATGGCATATCCTTATCGTCACCCCAGCGAGACGCGCGTCCTCTCCGAGTATTTCGGGGACCCCGAAGCGCGGACGCTCGAGGGTTGGCGCGCGCGCGGCGGCTACAGCGCGCTCGGCAAGGCGCTCGAGATGGGGCGGGAAGAGGTTGTGGGAGTGGTTAAAGCATCGGGCCTGCGGGGGCGGGGCGGCGCGGGCTTCCCGACGGGGGTGAAGTGGTCGTTCATGCCGAAGGAGATCACGCGGCCGCACTACCTGTTGTGCAACGCGGACGAATCGGAGCCCGGCACCTTCAAGGACCGCGAATTGATGCGGTGGACGCCGCACCAGCTCATCGAAGGGTGCCAGATCGGTAGCTACGCGATTGGAGCGAAGCACTGCTACATCTACATCCGCGGCGAGTTCTTCGAGGCGGCCCAAATCATGGCCCGCGCCATTGAAGAGGCGTACGACGCGGGGCTCGCTGGCAAGAACGTGCTGGGCAGCGGTCACGACCTCGATGTGACGCTGCACCTCGGTGCCGGCGCCTACATTTGCGGCGAGGAAACGGGGCTGATGAATTCGCTCGAGGGGCGCCGTGGCGAGCCGCGGGTCAAGCCGCCATTTCCCGCCGTCTCGGGTGCGTTCGGCCAGCCATCGACCATCAACAACGTGGAAACGCTGTGTGCCGTGCCGCACATCGTCACCCATGGCGGCGACTGGTACAAGCAGTGGGGCACCGAAAAATCTACGGGAACCAAGCTGTTCTGCGTTTCGGGCCACATCGAGCGGCCCGGCAACTACGAAGTTCCGATGGGCTTCAACTTCAAGGAGTTCATCTACGACATGTGCGGCGGCATCCCGAACGGGCGCGAACTGAAAGCGGTGATCCCCGGCGGCTCGTCCGTGCCCATCATGAGGGCGGACGAGATCGACATCGGGATGGACTACGAAGCGATGGCGGCGGCGGGCACCATGCTCGGCTGCGGCAGCGTCATCGTCATGGATGACACTGCGGACATCGTCAAGCAGGTGCGGCGCATGGTCGATTTCTATGCGCACGAGTCCTGCGGCCAGTGCACGCCCTGCCGCGAGGGCACGGCATGGGCGGGGAAGATCCTGCGCCGCATCGAACGCGGGTGGGGCACGGAAGCGGACCTGGACACCCTGATGGACATCTCCGACAACATGTCCGGCAAGACGATCTGCGTGCTTTCCGATGCCGCCGCTGCGCCGATCACCTCGTCCATCGAGAAGTTCCGTGACGACTACCTCGCGCTGATCCGCCGCGGCGAGAACCTTGCCGCCGCGGCGGCGGATTGAGGGGCGGCGTGGCAACTGGGGGGAGCGGGTGACGACGTCGGCCGAATCATGAAAGGAGCAACCGTTGGCTGAAACACAGGACAAGGCCGAGACCGTCTCGTGCACCATAGACGGTCTCGAGATCCAGGTGCCGAAGGGCACACGCATCATCGACGCTGCCACGCATGTGGGCGTCGAGGTGCCGCACTATTGCTATCACCCCGGCTTGAGCGCGCCGGCGCAGTGCCGCATGTGCCTGGTAGAGGTAGAGGGTGCACCGAAGCTGTTGCCCGCCTGCGTATCCACGGTGGTGGAGGGCAACATCATCAACACCCAGAGCGAGAAGGCGCTCGAGGCGCGCAAAGGTGTGCTCGAGTTCTACCTCGTGAATCACCCGCTGGACTGCCCGGTCTGCGACCAATCGGGCGAGTGCGGGCTGCAGGACTACGTCGCGAACGAAGGCCGTGCAATGGGCCGGCTGAACGAGCCTAAGCGCGTTTTCGGCCGTGACGACTTCGGCGGCGATGTGCTCTATGAGGGCGACCGCTGCATCCTCTGCACGCGGTGTGTGCGCTTCATGCGCGAAGTCGCGCAGGACGAGCGGCTCACCATCGTGGAGCGCGGCCACCGGTCGGTGATCGACACCTTCTTCAACGAAGGGATGGAAGGCAATGTATGGTCCGATAATGTGATCGACATCTGCCCCGTCGGCGCCCTGGTTTCGAAAGATTTCCTGCACAAGGCCCGGGCGTGGGATCTGGACCGCACGCCTTCGGTTTGCCCCAACTGCAGCCAGGGGTGCAACATTCGCCTCGAGGTGCGGGACAACCAGGTGATGCGCCTCAAGCCGCGCCAGAACGACGCGGTCAACGGCCATTGGATGTGCGACTACGGGCGCCTCAACTATCAATGGATCAACCGCGGAGATCGCATCGAGGCGCCGCTGGTGCGCGACGGCGGCCGCCTGGTGCCGACCTCCTGGTCCGAAGCGTTGCTGCGCCTGGCCGGCATGCTGCGTAAAGATTCTGCCGCCGGCACAGCCAACGCCGTGGTATCGCCGTTCTATTCGAATGAAGACTTGGGCGCGCTGCGCCGCGTCTTGGATGCGGCGGGCGGAGGACCGGGTCATTTCCGTGCCGAGCAGGGCGAAGAGGTCGTGCTGCCCGGCTTCCCAACTCTGAAGCTGCGCGCGGACCGCGCCGCCAATGTGCGCGGTGCCGCGCTGTTCGACTTCACCCGTGTGGGAGATGCCGAAGGCAATGGCGGGCTTGATGAGGCAGCTACGGCGGCCGGGCGCTTGTTCGTGCTCGGCGACGAGCTCGCCGATGCTCCCCCTGGCTTTGGGATCAATGCCGAGGTGTTCGTATACATCGGCAGCCACGCGGGGGAAGCGGCCCGCAACGCGCATTTCGTTTTTCCCGCCACTCTATTCGCGGAGATGGAGGGCACCTTCACCAACGCCGATGGCCGCGTACAGCGGTTCTGGCCCGCGCTGCAAATACCTGGCATGGCACGCCCCGCGTGGCAGATTCTCGGCGTCCTGCTTGCCGGCATCACGGAAGCGCAGGTGCCCGCGACGCCCGCAGACGCCTTTGCTTCTCTGGCTCAAATCCGGGAGGAGTTTGGCACGCTTCGCTACGAAGATCTTGGCGGCCAAGGGCAGGAGCTGCCGCAGGCTACCGCCCTCGCGGGGGACTGAATGGACCGCACGTTGCACCGCCTGGCGGGCCTGGCGGAAGAGGCTGACCGCCGTGTTGTCGTCCTGAGCGCAGCGAAGGCCCGTCCTGAGTCTCGCCGGAGGGATCTGCTGTACCCGCGAAGCGATTCTTCGGTCGCGGGGTCCGCTCGGAATGACACGTATTCTCGATTAGACCTAAGCGAGTCGTATGGACACTGAGCCGCTGTACGAGATCGGCGAGCTCGGGGCGACGAGCTTTGTCGTCTTCGCTTTGATCAAGGTTCTGCTCGTCTTCGGCGCCGTGATGATCACGGTGGCGCTGCTCACCCTGCTCGAGCGCAAGGTGAGCGCTTGGATGCAGGACCGCCTCGGCCCGAACCGCGTTGGCCCCGGCGGCATAGCCCAGCCAGCGGCGGATGGTCTCAAGAACATTCTCAAAGAGGAGTCGAACCCGGCGCCCGCGAACGGGGTGTTCTTCACCATCGCGCCCATGCTCTCGATCATTCCCGCGATCGTGCTGGTCGGGGTGATTCCGCTCGCAGCGCCGCTGCCCACCCCGTGGGGGCTGGTGCCGATGGTGATCGCGGATGTGCCGGTCGGCATCCTCTTTCTCCTGGCCTTCTCGTCGCTGGGCGTGTACGGCATCGTGCTGGCGGGTTGGGCCAGTTCGAACAAGTACGCGCTGCTCGGCGGGCTGCGGGCCGGTGCGCAGATGATCTCGTACGAGATCGCGCTAGGGATGAGCCTGCTCTCGGTCTTCTTCCTAGTGGGGAACGTGCGGCTCGGTGACATCATCTGGGGGCAGCAGACCATGCACCTATGGTTCGCGCTGCCGCTCGCCGCATCCTTTATCTTGTTCTGGAT
>JBBSMO010000120.1:0-7222 GCA_038233155.1 Longimicrobiales bacterium | reverse complement strand
GGTGATCTTTCTGACCGGCACCTCACAGACGGACGACCTGATCGTGCGCGGCTTGGACCTGGGCGCGTACGACTTCCTCAGCAAGGGGTGCAGCTCCGCGGAGCTGCTCGCGCGCGTAGGGGTGATGGCGCGCATCAAGCGCAGCAACGATGAACTGACCGCTATCGCCCGCATCGCCGACGCCCTGATCCGCTCCTTAGACCCTGCCGAGCTGACGCGCCGCTTCCTCGACCAGACGACGGAGGTCTTCCGTGCGGATGCCAGCCTGCTCGTCCTGCCAGGCTCGGTGGAGCGGCCGCCGCTCTACACCGCCGTCGGCATAGATGCAGATGACCCGCTCGCCGAGCGGCTGGCGGAAACAATCCGTGAGCGGTTCGCCGGGGCGGCGGCGGACGCAGAGATCTTTCCCGCCACAGAGATTTCCGGACCCGCCGGAGCCCTGCTCCGCCGCCTCGAGCTGCGCTCGCTGCTCTGCACGAGCGTGCAACGAGATGATCACCCGCCCATGCTGCTGGTGATGATGACCAAACGAGAGAATGGTTTCCAGCGCGAGTCGGATTCCGCCCTCCTTCACCTGCTCGCGCGGCAGGCCACCATGGCGCTGGACAACGCCCTGCTGCACGCGCAGACGCAGGAACAGGCGACGAAGATGGCGGAGCAGGCGGAGGCACTCGGCCAGGCAATGAGCGAGCGGTCGCGCTTCTTCGCCTCGATGAGCCACGAAATCCGTACGCCGATCAACGCCGTAATCGGCTACAACCAACTTCTCCAAGAGGGCACCTACGGCGAGATGACGGAGGCGCAAACCACTGCGCTGGGAAAGGTTAGCCGCAGCGCCACCCACCTTCTCGAGCTCATCAACGACGTTCTGGACATCTCCAAAATTGAAGCGGGCAAGATGGAGGTTAGCCCGGAGCGAACCCCGCTCGCCGCTCTGATTCGCGATACCATCACCTCGGTACAGCTCAAAGCGCAAGAAAAGGGCATCGAGGTACGGACCGAAGTCCCCGCCGGATTGACAATTTGGACAGACCCCGCCCGGCTCCGGCAGATCCTGCTCAACCTATTTTCCAACGCTATCAAATTCACGGACGAGGGGTCTGTAACCGTGAGCACGGTACAGACGGGCGGCGAGGAACCGGCAGGAGAAGGCCGCATCCAGATCCGGGTGCAGGACACCGGCACCGGCATCTCCGAGGAGGATCAGAAGCGCATCTTCGAGGAGTTCGAACAGGCGGGCAGCCGCGAACATGGCGGCACCGGGCTCGGGCTCGCGATTTCCCGCAAGGTGGCCACTGTTTTAGGCGGCGAGCTGCTTGTGGAAAGCGAATTGGGCAACGGAGCCACTTTTATCATCGACCTGCCGGTCGAGGTGAAAGCCGTCACCAGCCCCGCCTGACGCCTTTCCCCCGGGCGGAGCACGCCTTGCCCGCCACGTCGTCACAGCCTCGCGGGGCTCATCCCGCCTGCCGCAGCATACGTTCCTCGCGGCGCAACCAACTCCGACGGGCATAGCCCTTGCTCCCGGTGGTGCTCTTCCACCGCCGGAGCACCTGTTTTCGCCAGCACATGGCTTTACACCACACCGACGAAGCAGCCCAACACCGTACAGCCACTTCTGCGAAGCAGGCTGCTGAGGGGGTGCGGACGGTCTTGATCGCAGAGGACCACGCGGATAGCCGCGCGGCGTTTCAGGCGCTGCTCGAATCCGTTGGGTACCGCGTGATCGTCGCGTGTACCGGAAGAGAAGCCGTAGAAATCGGCCTGCGGCAACCCCCGGACATCGTCCTGATGGATCTGATGATGCCCGAGCTCGATGGCATGGAGGCCACCCGGCAACTGCGGGCCAGCACCTTGTATGATGATGTTCCCATCATCGCAGTCAGCGCGCTGACCAGCGCGCGTGCCCAGACCCTGGAAGCCGGCTGCGACGACTTCATCGCGAAGCCGGTAGACATCCGGCTCTTGCTCCGGCGCGTAGCGGAGTGGTCTGCACGGGGTCGTGCCGGAGCCGCGTGATGCAGCCCGGCCCGGCCGCCCCGAGCCGCCGCTGAGACGAGCCTCGGCCAGTCCGGAAAACCTTTACGCGGCCTGCTGCAGGAAAAAACACAAAAGGCGCGGTTCCCTGCCTGCGGGAACCGCGCCTTTCGTACTGCGGGAGAAATGGTTGCAGCTACATCAGCCGCCTATTTTCGGGTTGTTCAGCTTCTCGATTGCCGGCAACGGAAGGCAGGTAGTGCTTCCATACGTCAACCCGCTCACATGGTACGGGCTCCCCGGCGGCGGGTTGAGGGGAATGTTCAACCGCACGATGTCGTACAATCGGTGCGACTCGAGAAACAACTCGCGCCGGCGCTCCTCGAGCACCTGAGCGCGGATAGCGGCGGGGTCGCTGCTGCTGAACACCGGCAGCTCCGCCCGCTGCCGGAACATGTTGATGATGTCCACCGCCGTCTGCCCGCCCTCGACCTCGGCGATGATAAGCTGCGCTTCATCCCAGGTAGCGAGAGGCAGGTTGCTCCCGAGGTCCGTGTACTTGTTCTGGACGATGAGCTCGACGCCAGTTGGCGACGTTCGGTTCGTATCGACAGTCGGCACCCGGGGGTCCGGCACTCCGCCCACCATCAGGTTTCGGTAAACGGGAGAAACCGCCGCCGCGAACCCAGTGGTAGGGTTGCTTTGCGCAAAGACCCTGTTCTCCCGCCGGGATGAAGCGCCGGACGCAGTCACGTTGCGAACAAAGTTCTCGCGCACCCGCCGCGCATCCGCGGCAGCCTCCGCGCCACGGCCCAGGTTGAGACGCACCCGTGCGCGCCCTACCAAAGCCGTGTTGAGGATGCTATCCGTGCCAGTCGCTTGCGCCGCCTCTATGGCGCGAGTGAAACGCTGCTCGGCGACTTCGAACAGCGCTGTACGCGTTACTTCGCCGCTCGGCACCAGATCGGGCCCTTCGAGCAGGACGCCTGAGCAGAAGCCTTCGCCCAGCAGCAGATGGCCGTACCCGGAGTACGCCGCGGCAGTCCCGATCAGCGCCTGCCGACTCGTTCCCGCGGGCAAGTCCCCGTCGGCAAACGCATCCAGCTTGAGCAGCGCATTCTCCGCCGCCCAACGAGCGGTCGAGAGCGGCGTGTAGACACCCAGCCCCTCGCAGGAGCTTTGTGCATAGAGCACATCTTGTACCGGGTCTACGTCGCGGCGGTCATACTCCCAGCGCGAGGCGGTTTGTGTAGCATCCAGCAGCTCGTCGCTGATCAGGCCGCCGAGAGCCGTATAAGAGCCGAATGCACAATCGAAGTCCCCTATCGCGCCCGTGACCAATAGTGAAATCTGACTTGGGGATTCGAGATTTCCGGCTGGAATACGGTCGGGCGTCTCGACGTCCAGCGCGTCATCCAGAACGCCACACCCCGCAGCCGCGGCGACGAGCAGCGCGCCCGCCCCCACACCCCGCAGCATGCGGCGAACCCAGAATGACCCGCCTGCGGCGCCGCGCACCGGCGCGGTGCATGCAGAATTCATTGTATCTTGGATATATTGTGTCATGTCAGAAGCTCACGTTGATGGTTGCCACGAACTGTGCGAGCTGCGGGATTACGTTCTGCTCCCAGAGTGCCTGTCCGCCGCGGCTCCCGGTGCCGAGGAACATCGCCTCCGGCTCGAGGCCCGGGTATTCCGTCCAGGTATACAGATTCCGCGCTGCCAGCGTGAGCGTAGCGCGGCTGGTGCCGAAGCGGTCGGTGAACCGCGCCGGTATGCTGTACGTGCCCGACACCTCACGCAGCTTCAGGAAGTCCGCTGGGAAAAGAATGTCGGTCGCAAAGCGGTTCCGGATTCCGGCAATCTCCGTGGCGTCGAAACGCTCCGGGAAGTAGTTCTGCTCGCATAGGCTGAAGAACCAGCAGCGGACGCGGCGATCGCCGTCCAGCTTGGTGTGCCCGATTTTGTAGTCGAGCAATGCACCGATGCGGAAATCTTTGAACAGGGTGAGCGCCGAGTTGAACGACCCCTCGATATCGGGGGTGGGACGGCCGAGGTAAACCAGCGGCGCGTCGGCACATGCGACGGTGCCGCCCGACCCGTTGTCGCACATGAGGTTGGTGGGTTTCCCGTCCGCATCGAAATCGGCATCTACCAACTTCTTCTCGAACCAGGACGCTACAGGAAAGCCGACCCGGTGCTGCTGGAAGGTACCGACGGTCACGAAATCCAGATCGGGATCGCCGAGCGAGATGATCTCGTTGCTGTTGCTCGCGAAATTCACGCCGATGTCCCACTCGACGTTGCTCGTGACTACCGGCCGCGCGGTGGCGACGAGTTCGAGCCCCGAGTTGCGGATTTCGCCGGCGTTGATGAACTGCGAACCCGAGAAGCCGGTGGAAGGCGGCACGTCGCGCAGCAGGATGGCCTCATCCGTGGTCGAGCGGTAGTAGGTGAGCTCCAGGCCTACGCGGTTATCTAAGAAGCCAGCATCAAAGCCCACTTCGATCTCGCGGCCTCGCTCCGGCCCCAGGTCCGGGTTTCCTACCAGCCCCGGGGTGACGGAAGCCACGTCTCCGGGGCCAGTGACCGGTGAGAAGGTACGAATTGCATCGAACGCTCCCGGCTGCTGCCCCGACTCGCCGTAGGCGGCGCGAAGCTTCACGGTCGGGACGGCGGCGCCGAACGACCAGAACGGCTCTTCGCTGATCACCCAGCTTGCACTGACTTTCGGGTAGTAGACGATGTCGAAGTTTTCCCCGAATGCACTGTTGTCGTCCGCCCGAACCGCGCCGGTAAGGAAGAAGCGGTCGTTGAAGCCGAACTGCTGCTGGACGAACACACCTACGGTCGTGTTCTCGAACGAGTTCTGGCTTCCCTGCCGGATGGCCGCCGCGGAGAGTGAGCGCAACCCCGGCGCCGGGAACTGCTCGCCGACGGCGCTCACCCGCGACAGGTACTCGCGGTAGAACTGCAGCCCGAGCGAGGTGTTCGAGGTGAGGTTATCCCGCGGGTTGAGGTTGAGCGTCCCGCTGTAGTCCATGGTATTGAAGACCGTGTTGCGGTTGGCCTGTTCTCGATACCCCAGCGCGGAGGACGCGAAGAACTCCGCTACCGCTTCGTTGCGTTCGATCAGCTCGACGTCCTCGGTTAGCGTTTGATCGATGCCGATCGCGAGGCGCTGCGTAAACCACGGAGCAGGGCGATGGTTGAACTGCAGGCTGCCGGTGAAGCGCTCTACGTCCTGCCAATCCTGAAATGCGTAGTAGACTTCGGGCGTGCCGCTCCAGAAGCCGCGGCGGAAGTTGAGCGAGCCGTCCTTGTTGTACAGCCGGTCCGGTCGCGCAAAGTAGGTGCTCCAGGTGATGCCGCCGGCACCCGACTCCCAGCTCAGGTCCGTACGACCCTGAACGTAGCCAACACTCGCTACGATATCGAAATTCTCGACGGGCGCGATGGTCATGTTCGCGCGCCCGCTCCACTTGCGCACCTCGTTGTCCGGCTGGATTCCCTCGTTGTTCTCCCAGCTACCGCCCACATAGTAGCGGACGCCTTCCGAGCCGCCGCTGACGCTCAGGTCATACTCCTGCAGGTGACCGGTGCGGAAAAGGTCGGTCCCCTGCCCGTCCAGCCGGTTGTCACCCGACTTTTCGAGATCGTACTGGTCGATGGTCGTAACCTCGCCATTGCGCGGGTCTACGCCGAAGTTGGTGTAGAGGCGGCCGGAGGGGTTCGCGAACCAGTTCGCGCCCTGCTTCACCGAAAGGGCAAAACGGGGGGCACCGATGGCACCCTTCTTGGTGATGATTTGAATGACGCCGTTAGCCGCCTCGGTCCCGTACAAGGTCGCGGCCGCGGGGCCCTTGATGACTTCGATGGACTGGATGTCTTCCGGGTTGAAGTCGTTGATCCGCGAAACCACGCTCGACCCAAAGCCCTGCGTGACGGGGCCGGTGCCCTGCGCGTTGTTCACCCGGACCCCGTCTACATACAGCAGCGGTTCCTGCCCCAGCGATAGGCTGGATAGGCCGCGCACGCGAATGCGCGAGCCGGAACCGACCTGTCCCGTGCCAGGGAGAACCACCACGCCGGGAACGCGGCCGTTGAGCACCTCGGTGACGTTATTCACCGGCTGCGTCTCAACCACATCCGCGGCGTTGATCTGCGAAACCACGTTGCCGAGCTTGCGCTTCTCGGTGCCGCCCGCGGTGCCGGTGACCACGATTTCATCGAGCGAAACCGCCCGCTCCGAGAGAGCGATATCGACCGCGTTGTCGCCGACTTCCACCGTGCGCGTGACCGGCTCGTAGCCGATTCGCACGACCCGCAGCGTTACCTGCGTGCCAGAAAGACCGACGAATTGGAACCGCCCGGCGGCGTTTGTGATCGTGCCGCGGCCGGTCCCTTCAATGACCACCTGCACACCCGAAAGCGGCCGGAGAGACCGCTCGTTGACCACCGTGCCGCCGACCGAGTTGCCCTGCGCCTGCAGCGGGGCGCCGGTCATCAGAATGCAGAGCAGTGCGACCAGCGCTCCGCACCACGGCGGCGGGCGCAGCCAATGCCCCCGCGGGGGCGGGCAAAGGTGTCGTTTCAAACTGGGAGGTCGTGGCATCAGTCTCTCCTGGTGACGGGAACGTCATGAGGGGAAGACGAAGCACCCGAGCGGACGGCCGGGCTGGCTCCGGTTCCCAGGGAGTGCGGAGAAGAGAAAGCGCTCCGCTCGCAAAACATGATTCCGTTGTGTTGCCGCATTTGCCGGGGTGCCACCGTTGGCACGGCTGGCGGCAAGTCCTCTTCGCCACAAACCGCTACCGAAACCCCGCGGCGGCGATACGCACTGTTTACACAATAGAACGCGCCCGCGCAGAAAGCAAGACATCGGGCAAGGAGAAACTGTTGCAGGCCGGGTGGGGCCCAAAGCCTGCCATTCCACGCTCAGCACCCGAAGATTGCCTCGTCTCGCGCCCCTCACCCCCGGCCCGCTCCCCCGGCGCCCTCACCCCCCGACCCCCTCTCCCAAGGAGGGTGAGGGGGAGTACGGCAGCTTCTTTTCCTCCCGGCGCGTGCACGGGAATCCGCGTCGCCGTCCGGCAGGACGGGCAGTGCCTTGCCGGGGGTTTCATGCCCCCGGCAAGGGGGCGGGGGAGGTGGTCCCAAGGGCAGCCGATACGGTTGCTCTTCCGCCGGCCCCCACACCCAAACCCACACCCCGCAACGGGGTGTGGGAACACGGAACCCGTAG
>JBBSMO010000119.1:0-7252 GCA_038233155.1 Longimicrobiales bacterium | reverse complement strand
TGCGCAGCGGCGCCCAAATCCCCCGGGACCGGTCTAGGTGGAAGATGTGCACCAGCTCGTGCAGCACCACCAGCTCGAGCCAATCATCGCTGAAGGCGAGCGCCGATTCGTCCGCCGGCGGGTGGGCGAAGACGACGATACGATTCGTCGGAAAAGGTGTGGCGTAGCCATTCGCGTAGTCGGCGCCGGGGCCAATCAGCAGATCGATGGGGCCGGACGGCGGCGGCACGAACGCCTCCGCCAGGCGCGCGTACGCGGCCTCCGCACGGGCAGCCGCGCGACGCGCCAGCGGTTCGAGTTCCGGTGTGAAGTGGACGCGGAAGTGCTGCGTGCCGAGGGTGCGCCACCCAGCGTCCGGCGGGAGTTGCGCCCTGAGAGGGCCGTGACCGGCGAGCAGCGCACAGGCGCAGAGCAGAAGCGCCCGCGGCAGCACTCTCACCGGGTGGCAGCCGCGGCGCGGCGCCGCAAAAAGGCCTCGATCGCCCGGAGGTGCGCGCGGGCGATCCGCTCCTGTACCCGCGGATCTCGCAACGCGGCCTCCTGCTGCGGAATCATCAGGAACATAGATTCCGTCAGCGACGAGGGGAACCAGGTAGGGCGCACGAGCGCGAGGTCCGCGCGCGCTACTCCCAGATCGCGCAGCCCCAGCTCGCGAAGCAGCTCGGCTTGAAAGGCGCGGGCGAGATCCAGCGACTGCGGCGCATTGTAGAAAACGCTGGTTCCATTGCTCTCGAAGGGGTTCACCCCATCCGGAAAGGCATTGTTGTGGACGGAGACGAGGAGGTGCACGCTCGAATCCGTCGCCATCTGCGGGCGGTTGCCCAAGCCTACTGCGGCAGTGTCCGGGCGGGTGACGAGCACGCGCGCCCCCGCCTCGCGCAGCATCGGGATCAGGCGCTGGGCGATCGCCAGGTTCGCCTCGGCCTCCGTGTAGCGCGTCGGGCCAATCGCGCCGCCCGGCGGGTGGCCGGCATCTACGCCGATGTACAGGTTGCGCAGCGGGTTGCGAGGATCGATCGCCGGCGGGCGGCGGATGCGCAGCGTCAGGTTGCCTGCCGGATCATAGAAAGGAAGATAGCCCCAGAGCGGCTGCGCGAGGTCGATGTGCAGCCGGTACTCGCTGTCTCCGGCAGCCTCCCACATCATCCGCTCGATCAAGGGGTCTGTAGCACCGTATTGCAGCCAGTTGGTCTGTGCGCTCGCGCCGTATACGGTGATGGTCAGCGAGCGCTCGTCGCCGTCCACCCGGTAAGGGAAGCGCTGGCTGGTGGTGAGGCGCACATCTACCCAGTCGCGCTCCGCGGTTGCGCGGACGGTGCTGACCGTGCCCCGCGGCGGGGGTGCGCCGGCGGGTTCGAGCTGCACCTGTTCACGGTCGACCCACACCGACAGTTCCGGTGTGAGGCGCACCCGGTACTCCGAGCCCCGCTCGCCAGTGATCTCCAAACGGGTCCCGTTCGGGAAGAACCAGTGATACGGATTGCCGGAGCCGGGCAGCTTGGTGCCAATCAGCATGCCATCCATGCGTTGCGTAGCGGCGATCCCGGTGCGGCTCGTGCCGGCGGGCAGCACGCCGAGCGAAAGCCCCAGCGGTACCCGCACCGTTTCCGTGCCACGCGCGAGTTCGATGCGTGCGCCGGGTGCACCGGACGCTGGCCGCGATGCCGCCTGTATCAGAGCGGGAAGATCGATCGCGGTGTCCGCGGCGGAGAATGCCGAGCGTGCCGGGAGTGTTCCGACGTATTCGGATATGCCCTCTGTGGGTGTTTCCGTTTCTAGCATGAAGCCGCTGCTGCGCTCCGCCGCAGGGCGCTCGGCGAGCGGCACGGCGGTGCCGTCGGGGAGAACCAGGCGCGCCGTAGCGCCGGGGGTGCCACGGAAGCGCACCTCGAGCCCCTCGCCCTCCTCGAGCGTGAAGGCACCGCGCGGCATCAGGCTGCCGGGCACCACCCCGAGCGCCGCGCTGCCTGCCGCGCCGCCGCCCGCTGCGGCGGGCGGGCGCACGCGGTGCGTGGCCGTTGCGGATTGGCCCCCGGCGGTGGCGGAGAGCTGATACACCCCGTCTGCGGGCACCGGGAGAAACCCGAGAAAGGCGCCGTTCGCCGCCACCTCTACCACCTCGCCATTGATTCGCAGCGAAGCGTTCCCGGTCCCGACATTGCCAAAGATGAAGGTGCGGCCGCGCGTGGTGACGGTCGCATCCTCACCCGGATAAACAACGTCGATCGCGAGCGCGCCGTCCCGCGGCGGCACCGGGGGCAGCCGCGGCACCCCCGGTGCAGCACCGGAAAGGGGTGCCGTTCGCGGGGCGCAGGCTGCGAGCAGCAACACCCCGGCGAGCGCGGGAAAGATCAAAAATACAATCTTCATGGTCGTGCGGGTGAGGGATGAGTGGGCGGCTCCGGCAGGTGCTCGGTGATCTGGGATACCGTTCCCAGGCGCCGCAGCCATAGGTACCCCAGCAGGGCGATCGACCCCATTGCCAGCGCCGTGCCCCAGCGCAGCATCACCACGCCCCCAACAAAGAACATTAGCCCGAACAAGATCATCAGCGCAGCGCATACGCGCAGCAGGTCTTTGCCGAGATCCTGCGCGGGCGGCGCGCCGGTGCGCTCGCGCTGGCGCCTCCACCCCGGGCCGCCGGGTCGCACGAGCAGGTAGAACGCGTCCAGCTTGGCATCATTTTCGGGGCGGGTGAGGAGCATCGCCGGCACCCAAATGGCCACCGAAATGAGGGAGGTTACGAGAATTCGCACGCCGAAGTCTTCGATGGTGAGCACCGGCACCACCGAGGTGGCAAAGCCGACGAGAAAGCCGGCGAGCATCGAGGCGAGCTCGGCCCAGGCGTTGATGCGCCACCAGAACCAGCGCAGAATCAGCACCAGGCCGGGCCCCGTGCCGATTGCGATGATCAACCGGAATACGGTGGTGATGTCCTGCGAAAAGAAGGCGGCCGCGGCACCCAGCGCCGTTACCAGCACGGAAAAGATGCGGGCGGCGAAGACCAGCTCGGACTGCGTCGCCTCCGGCCGCACGAAGCGGGCGTACAGGTCGTTGGTGATGTAGGATGCGCTCCAGTTGATCAGCGTAGAGACCGTGCTCATGAACGCTGCGACCAGCGATGCGACCACGATGCCCAGGACGCCCGGCGGCAAAAAGTCGAGCATCATCTTTGGATAGCCGAGCTCGCGGTCCTCGAGATCCGGATAGATGACCAGCGCGACCACGCCCACCACCACCCACGGCCAGGTGCGCAGCACGTAGTGCAGGATGTTGAAGAACCAGGCAGACTTCTCCGCCTCCGCCTCGTCTTTGGCCGCCGCCAGCCGCTGCACGAACTCGCCGCCGCCGTCCGAGCGGCGGAAGGACCACCACTGGAGCACGGTGTAGGCGAAAAAGGTGCTCGCCGTAATGCCCGCGGCGGTAGACCAGCCGATCAGGTTGAACAGACCGCCCTGCCCGAAGGTGAGCGGGGTGAAGGAGAGCACATCGAAATCTGTGTTGAGCTGCGCCTGCGCCACCATCTCACCGAGCCCGCCCACATGGCTGACAGCGATAATCGCGACAATGATCGCCCCGATCATCCCCAGGAAAAACTGGAAGAAGTCGGTGACGACCACGCCCCACAGGCCGGCGAGCCCCGCGTAGGCGAGCACGAGGACGCTGACTGCGATCACACTCCAGAGCTTGCCCTGCTCGCCTATGTCCAGCCCTAGACTGGAAAAGATCTCGAGCGCATCCACCACCTTGACCATCGCCAGCATGGCCAGCCCAATGCCGATCGACCCAATGACCACAGCGAACAGAAACCCTTTCACGGCCCGTAGGTACGCGGCGGGGCGGCCACCGTAGCGCAGCTCGGTCAATTCATTATCTGTGACGATCTCAGCCCTTCGCCACAACCGCGCGAAGATGTAGATGAGGATCACATGGGCGATGCCGAAGCTCCACCACTCCCAGTTGCCCGCGATGCCGCGGTTGCCGATCACTCCCGCTACGTAGAGCGGCGTGTCTATGCTGAAGGTTGTAGCCGCCATGGAGGTGCCCGCCAGCCACCAGGGCAGCGAGCGGCCGCCAACGAAGAAGTCGACCATGCTGCCGGATGCACGCCGCGCTAAGTAGAGGCCCAGCAGCAGCGTGAGCACCATGTATACAACGACTATCCCCCAGTCGAGGCCGGTCACAGGCGCACCGCCCAGCGTGCGGGAAGAGCCAAGGGTACGTGAGTTGCACGCCCGATGTGCTCCAAGCGCGGGAAGACTACTCGTTTCATGGGGAAGGGAGCCGTGGAAAAGACGGGACTAAACGATCTGCTGTACAAAGCCGGTTTCTGGGCCGAGCGGCTAGCGAACATCACCGCCGCCGCCAGCGGCCAGGCCGCCGAAGCGGCGGAGGATGCCGCGGATGAAATGGACGATGCGGAAGATGATGTTTTCGATGCCCTGGGAGAACACGCACCGGAAGGTCTCACCGCATTCGCCGGCACACTCGCCGCCGGTTGGATCGCGAAACGGCTGCTCGAGCCGCACGAGGTGAACTGGCCCCGCGCGGTGCTAGCTGGCATCGTCGGCACTCTCCTGTACGACCTCGAAATGGCGGTGGACCAGCGCCTGTTCGGCCGAAAGTTCGGCACAATTCAACCCCTGGGCGAAGCGGTTGCCGACGATGAGGAGACCGCTGCCGTGCTCGGCTATGCGGGACATTACGCCGCGGGTGTCGGCCTCGCCGCATTGTACGCCCGGTACCTCTACGGCCGGCTCCCCGGCACACCGCTTACGCAGGGCGCCTTCTTCGGCGCGCTGGACGCCGCGACCCTCAACTGGGGCGGCGTGATGCCGATGCTCAGCCGCGTTTCCCCGGCCGTGAAGCTGCCGCTCGGCTATGCCGGCCTTTCGCGCGACCCCCAGATCACCGCCCAATCGCTGCTCCGTCACCTAGCCTACGGGGTAGGCGTGGGGCTCGTTTACCGCGCGCCGGGCGACGAGTACGACTTCGAATAGCACTAGGCTTAGCCGCTACCGGTCCAGCCCGGCGGCTGCGCTGGGCAGCCCGCCCCTGCTGCCCGTCAGCCATGAAACTGCGGCTTCCTGCATCAGCGCCTCGCCGCCCCAGGCGGCGAGGAGGTGCTTGGCTCCCGGGACTTCATCGGCCAGGCGCGGGTGGCTGAAGAGCACGACCGTCACCTCTGGAAATTGTTCGGTGATGGAGCGCACTTCAGCCTGTGCTCTCTCGGAGATCCCCGGCCTGCCCTTCCAAGCGCGAATGTCCGAGTAGACCACAATCAGCGGCTCGCCGGTTTCACCGAGTTCGGCACCTGCCGCTTTCAGCGCAGCGGGAAAAGCAGAGCGCGGGTACGGCGGGTACGGGCCGCCGGCGTCGTCTTCCACTTCGATCAATCGGACCGGGCCGTCCGGCAGCCGCGGCTCCCCTCGCAGCACCCGCAACGAGCGCTGCGCGATGGAGAGTGCCCAGCGGCGGTCCGCCTCGCGCCCCCACACTCCCTGCGGAGCTCCGGCTACCGCATCTGCCGTGGCGGCGACCCGCGCGAGCGCGTCTGCAACGCGGCCGGCCGAAAGGCGGCCGTCCCGCAGGGCCGCGGCAATCTCGCTCTCGATGCCATCCATATCTTCCGGGTAAAGGAGTGCGTCGCAGCCAGCGGCTAGTGCCTGCACTGCCGCGCGCGGCTCGTCTATCCCCTCTACCAGCCCGTCCATGATCAGTGCGTCGGTGACGATCAGGCCGGCAAAACCCAGATCGCGGCGCAACAGGCCGCCCAGCATCGGCTCCGAAAGCGTTGCGGGCGCGCCGCCCGGATCGTACGCGGGGTAGCAGACATGCGCGGTCATCATCGAATTCACACCGGCGGCGGCGGCCGCGCGGAAGGGTTCGAGATCCTGCGCGAGCGCCTCGCGGCCAGCATCTACACAGGGCCGCTCGATGTGCGAATCCCCGGTGGTGCGGCCATGCCCCGGAAAGTGTTTGGCGCAGGAGAGCGCCCCGCCCGCCGCACACCCGGTAACCCAGGCTTTGACCTGGCCGGCCACCCGCTCGGGCTCCGTTCCGAAGGCGCGCGTGCCGATGATGGGGTTGCGCGGCTCGAGGTCCACATCGGCCACGGGTGCGTAGACCCAGTTGATGCCGAGAGCGCGCGCTTCACGCGCGGTCAACTCGCCGGCACGGCGCGTGGCGCCGAGATCATCGAGCGAGCCGAGCGCGGCGGCAGGCGGCAGCGGCGTAGCACCCCGGAACTGCTGGCCCGCACCGCGCTCGAGATCGCTCCCCAGCAGCAGCGGGTGCGGTGAACGCTCGTGAAGCTCGGCGGTGAGGTCGCGCACCGCCGCGGCATCTCCGCCGAACAGAATGAAGCCCCCAACGCCGCGTTCGAGCGCGCTGTCTACGGACGCGCGGCTGTCTGCGAAGCCGCCGCCGCTCGCGCGAATCACCGGGAAGAGCAGGCGCGCCAGCGGCAGACCCGCATCACTCGCGAGCGCAGATGTACGGGAGGGCTCGGAAGACGAATTCATCACAACAACCAATCTGAAGGGTTCAGGTAGCGACGCTGTGAGCCGGTGCACCGACGTGGACCCGCGGGTCGCCGGCAGCGGCCGCTCCGGGCGTGAACGAGCCGAGCACCCGCGGCCCGCCGGCACCGGTGGCAGCCGGTAAGTTGCAGGGAATGCGGTGCAAGTGCGCCCACGCCAGCACCGCGAACGCGACCGCCTCCTTCGCCTCTGGCGCAATGCCAAGCGCCTTGCCGTCACGCACGGGAATCGGGTGGAGCAGCGCGCGGATGCGACCGACGAGCGTCGGGTTGTGCGCGCCGCCGCCGGTCAGCACCACCTCATCCAATCCCTTGGGGACGAGCCACTCGCGGTACGCGTCCGCTATGCTCCTCGCCGTCAGTTCGGTGAGCGTTGCGACCAGGTTCAACCAGTCACCGTCGCCCTCGGCATGCGTCGCGGCTGCCAGCCGCTCGACAAAGGGCACTCCAAACAGCTCCCGTCCCGTACTCTTGGGCGGTTCGAGCGCGAAAAAGGGGTGATCGAGCAATTCGCGGAGCAGCTCCTCCTGCACCTCGCCCTGCGCGGCGAGGCGCCCGTCGCGGTCGAAGGGCAGGCGACCGCCAGTCGCGAGTTCGACGGCGGCGTTGATCAACGAGTTGCCCGGGCCGGTATCGAAGGCAATGGCGCTCGCCTGCGACCCCTGCGGCGGCACCCAGGTCACATTGCCGATCCCGCCGATGTTTTGCAGG
>JBBSMO010000118.1:0-7282 GCA_038233155.1 Longimicrobiales bacterium | reverse complement strand
GGAGAGGGGGTTTGCTGCGGGGTAGGGACAGTAGTTTGCTGCGGGGTAGGGAAAGTAGTTTGCTGCAGGGTAGGGAGAGGAGTTTGCTGCGGGGTCGGACAAGGGGGATTGCTTCGGGCAGCGGCGGCGAAGCGGTTTCAACCTCCGCCCGCGAGGGCGTGCAGTGCCCTGCCGGGGGTTTCATACCCGCGGCGGAAGGCTGGCAGTTTGTACCCCCGGCGGAAGCCGGCCGAACCTGTTGCAGTGCTCCCCCTCTCCCAGAATTGGGAGAGGGGGCCGGGGGGTGAGGGCCGGGGAGGAGGCCCAGGGAAGGGCGCGCGGCGCGCGGCTGGCAGTTCTACAAGGATGGCGCCGTAACCTGTAGCACCCGTGCCACAACCTGGCGGCGGCGCGGCCGATGCCGTATATGCCCGGCCCGCGTATCTGTTCGTCTGACTGCATCTTTCCTGCAGCGGCCAGCCTCCCTCGCGACCGGCACCCATGTTGCACCCCAGCAGTTTCCCGGCCGGTGATAGAGACCGGCTCCCCTCGAGATGAGCAGATGACGCAGGTGCAGTTGGAACGACGGACCCGGAATGCGGAATCCGGCGGTGGCGCATGCCGCGGCCGCGTGCTGCTGGTCGCGCCCCAACCCTTTTATGAGGACCGGGGCACGCCGATCGCCACCCGGCAGCTGCTCAAGGCGCTCAGCCAGCTCGGCTACGAGGTAGATGTCGCAACCTTCCCGATCGGCGCGGACATCGAGCTGCCCGGCGTGCGGATCTTCCGCGGCGCCAACCCCCTCGGGTTCGACCGGGTGCCCATCGGCTTTTCCGCCCGCAAGCTAGTGCTGGATGCCGCTCTGCTGCCGCTGGTCGCGAAGCGCCTGCGCGGGGGCGGTTATGCTTGCATCCACGCGGTAGAGGAGGCGGCCTTTCCCGCGGTGGTGCTCGGGCGCATCTTCGGTGTGCCGGTGCTGTACGACATGCAGTCCAGCCTGCCCGAGCAGCTCGCCGGTCGCCGCCCCTTCGGCCTGCGGCCGGTGCAGCGGCTGTTGCGCGCCTCCGAACGATGGCTGTTGCGGCGGGCGGACTTTGTCGCCTCGAGCGCGGGGCTGGCGGCGCGGGTGCAGAGCTGTGCGCCGGGCACCCCGGTGCGCGAATGGCCGTATGCCGGCGACGCGTCGGCGCCCGCCGCCGGGGTGATCGCCGGGTTGCGCCGCCGGCACGGAATTTCGCCTGCAGCGCCTGTGATCGTCTACACCGGCAGCTTCGCACCGTATCAGGGGCTTCCCGAGCTGATCGGCGCGATCCCGGCGGTGCACGAGCGTGCGGGAGATGCCGTTTTCGTTCTCGTCGGCGGCGACGCCGGTGCCGATGGCGGGGTTCGCGAACTCGCCTCCTCGATGCGCCTGAACGGCGGGCTGCGGGTGGTGCCCCGGGTGCCCCGCGCCCAGATCAGGGGGTACCTCGCCATGGCCGATGTGCTCGTATCACCCCGCGCCTACGGCCGCAACTTGCCATTGAAGATTTTCGATTACCTTGCCGCCGGCCGCCCCATCGTCGCTTCGGACCTGCCGGTGCACCGCGCCGTCTTGGACACCAACCGCGCGCTTCTCGTGCCGCATTCGCCAGAGGGATTCGCGGGCGCCATCATCCGGCTGATCGATTCGCCGCACCTGGCCGCCGAACTGGCCGCGGGCGCCGCTGAATACGCTGCCGCCCACCTCGGGGAGCTGGCATTCACGCAGATGGTCGCGGAGACGTACGAGCAGCTTTGCGCCGCTCCGGCGGCTGGGGCGCATGACTGAACCGCACGTTGGATCCGTGTCGGTGATCATCCCGGCGCGAAACGAGGCGGCGACCATCGGGCGGACCGTTGCCGCGGTAGTGGCACAGCGAACACCGGACCGGCAGGTCGAGATCATCGTAGTAGACGACGGCTCGGAAGATGACACCGCTGCCGTCGCTGCCGCGGCTGGCGCACGGGTTCTCCCCCTGGATATTGCCCGCCGCGGCAACCCGGGCGCCGCCCGGAACGTAGGTGCCGCTTCCGCCGCCGGTGATCCGCTCATCTTCCTCGACGCGGACTGCGTCCCCGCGCCCGGGTGGCTGGGCGCGCTGCTCGATGCACACGCGCGCGGCGAAAAGATCGTCGGCGGCGCTATCGACGTGCCGGGCTCCCTGCGTGTGGTCGCGCGCTGCGACCATTACTGCGGCTCCTACCATGTGCACCCCGGGCGCGCGGCGGGCTACGTGCCGAACCACCCGCCGGCGAACCTGAGCGCGCGGCGGGATGTATTCGCCGGCTCGTGCGGCTTCAGCGAAGGACACCCCGTGGCGGACGGGCACGAGGAACTGGCCTGGCAGGCGGCGCTCGCCGAACGCGGGGTGCGCATCTTTTTCGAGCCGTCCGCCGTCGTCCTGCATCACAACCGGCCAGGATTGGGCAACCTGCTTCGCCGCAACTTCCGTTGGGGGTACAGCGCGCTCGAGAGCAAGCATGCCACGGGCGCGGCGCGCCACTCGTGGCTGTACCGCCGCCCCGCTCTGATGGTAGCCGCCGCGGCGCCGCTGGCACTCGCGCACACCGCCTATACGCTCGGCTGCTGGGCCCGGGCCGGGCGCCTCGAGCCGCTCGCCATGCTGCCCCTGGTGCTCGCCGCCCGCGGCGCCTATGCGGCAGGCCTGGTGACGGGCGGCGTCCGCTGGCTGCGGCGCGGCGCCGGCGCTCCCGGCGAACGGCTCGAATGGCGATGACGATCGTACCCGCCGCTCTGGGTTCCACCACTAGCCCGGCCGCCCCGCTGCCCGCAGCTCCAACGCGCGGCCCGCGGCGCCGGCTACCCTCGGTATCAGCCGCGATCTGCACCGCCGGGCGGCCGGAGCTGCTGCGCCGCGCACTCGAGTCGCTGTTCGGGCAAACCCACCCCGCCGGCGAGGTGCTGGTGATAGACAACGCGCCCGGGCACGAGCCCGGCGGCCGGCACGTAGCGGCGGATTTTCCCGGTGCCCGCTACATTCGCGAACCGGTGCCGGGGCTCGATTTCGCCCGCAACCGCGCCCTGGCTACCGCTTCGGGAGACATCGTCGCCTTTCTGGACGATGATGCCACCGCGGATGTGGGCTGGGTCGCCGCCATCGTTGCAGCGTTCGCCGAACACCCGGAGCTAGGGGCCTGCACCAGTCGGGTAGAGGCCGCCCGCCTCGAGTCCCGCGGCGAACAGATCTTCGAGGCCAACGGCGGGTTCGGGCGCGGCAGCAGCCCGGTCATCCTTCCCCGAGACGCGGGCCAGCCGCTGCACGGCCACCGCGCTCCGCTCATCGCTTGGGCGCTGAGCGTGGGCAGTGGCTGCGGCCTCGCCGTGCGGCGCCAGCTCGCTCTCGAGCTCGGCGGCTTCGACGAGGCGCTGGACCTGGGGGCCGCGCTCCCCGGCGGGGGTGACCACGACATGATCTGGCGGGTGCTCGAGGCGGGCGCCAGTGTCATGTACCAGCCGGATGCCCTCGCCTGGCACCAGCACCGCCGCGATGAAGGCGCCGCCTACGAGCAGATCATCGGCCATCAGCGGGCGCTGATCGCGCTGCTCGCCAAGAGCAGCGCTACCAGCTCGGGGCGGCGGCGCCTGGGCGTGCTCGCCTTTCTCGGCTGGCGACTAGCCAAACCAGGCGTGCGGCTCGCGCGGCGGCTCGCCGGGCGGGACCCGCTGCCCGCGCCCGTGCTGCTGCGGATGTGGGCGCACTGCTGGCGCGGGCTTGCAGCCTACCCGCGCGCCCAGCGGCTGGCGCACAACCGTGCGGCTGCGGCGGGGGCGGGGGCATGATCACCCGTGCCGCTGGAGCGGCGATCCCCAGCTACAGCTCGGACCGGCGCGACAACCTGGCCGAGCTTTGGCGCTCGCGCGAGCTGCTGGTCCGGCTCGTCCAGCGCAACCTCCAGATCAAGTACCAGCGTTCGGTGCTCGGCTTCGTCTGGACGTTGTTCAACCCGCTGCTCACCGTCGCCATCTTGATGGTGGTCTTCCGCTACGTGGTGCGCATCGAAATTCCGGCGTATTGGGCATTCCTATTGAGCGGCTACTTCGTCTTCAACTTCGCGCTGCAGATGCTCAACGCAGCCGTCACCGTGCTGCGGGATCATGCGCAGCTCAGCAAGAGCGCCGCCTTTCCCGCCGAGGTGCTCATCTTCGCCGCGACTCTCTCGCGCCTCGCTGAATACGGTGTCGCGATGCTGCTGGTTCTCGCCGCGCTCGCCATTTTCCACCACGGCGGTGTGCCCATCGGCTTCGCCTTCTTTCCCTTGCTCGTGGTGCTGCTGCTGCTTGCCGTGGCGGGCATCGTACTGCCCTTGTCGGTAATCTCGATTTTCTTCTACGATGTCGAGCACGCACTGCCCGTGCTCGCCATGATGCTGTTCTACATCTCGCCCGTCTTCTATCCCGTCTCGATGGTGCCCGATGTAATACGGCCGTTCTTCTTTCTTAACCCATTGTCGGGGCTCATCTCGCTCCATCATTCGGCGCTTTACGAGGGGGTCGTGCCGCCGCTCGCGCTGCTCGGGGGGATGACCCTGTTCTCCGTAGGCGTAGCCGTCCTCGGGTACCTGATCTTCGACCGCTACCGGGCCACCTGTGCGGAAGTCGTTTGACACCCCGGCGCCGCCCGCCGTCGAGTGCGACGGGGTGGTGAAGCGCTTCTATCATTATGAGCACCGCACCACCACGCTGCGCGAGTTCTTCATCCGCACCGTGCTGCGGCGCCCAATTCACGTGCGGCGCGCCCATTTCGAGATCCGGCGGCTGGACCTGCGCGTGGAACACGGAGAAGCCGTCGCCCTGGTCGGGGCCAACGGGTCGGGCAAGAGTACCGCTCTCCGGCTCATCGGCGGGATCTACGCGCCCACCGAGGGCGTGGTGAGAACCCACGGGCGGGTCGCAGCCGTGATCGAACTCGCCGCGGGCTTTCACCCGGAGCTCACCGGCGCCGAGAATGTCGCGCTCTACGCGGCAGTAATGGGGCTCAGCAGCCGCGAGCTGGCTACACGCTACGAGACTATGATCCGCTTCGCAGGGGTGGAAGATTTCGTAGATGTGCCGCTCAAGTACTACTCGTCGGGAATGCGCGCCCGTATCGCCTTCGCCGTCGCCAGCCACGTAGACCCCGACATCTTGCTGCTGGACGAGGTGCTCGCCGTGGGCGACCAGGCCTTCCGCGAGCGGTGTACCGAGCGGCTGCGCGAGTTCGGCCGCGCGGGCGGCACCGTGGTCGCCGTCTCTCACGACGTAGAGACTCTGCGTACCCTCTGCACGCGCGGCGTCTGGCTGGAAGGCGGCTGCGTCAAGATGGACGGCGAGATCGGCGCGGTCCTCGATGCCTATTCGGCGTCCGTCACGAAGCACCCTTCCTTAGCGGCGCTGGGATGAACCGGGCGCGTCCTTTTCAGCCGCTCCGCCTGCTCGACCTCGAGCTGAGCGATCCGATCGCTGATGTCAGCCGCTGCGAGCGCTTCGGTGCCGTCCGGCTGCTGGTCCGGCTGCGCGGTACGCCGCTCGGCTGGCTCGATCTGCCGCTCCTCGATGGCCGCTGCCCGGCGGAGCGGATCGAGCGCGCCGCGGCCGGGCGATCCAGAGCGGCGATCCGGCGCGAGTTGGCGTATCTGCTGACAGCGGCGCCGGTGCCGCCCGGCGGCCGGCCGCCGGGCGAGCTGCTCGCAGCTGCTTCGCCAGCTGCGCGGGCCGCGCGCCCGTCGCTCACGGTGGCGGTGTGCACGCGCGACCGGACCGAGTCGCTCGAGCGGTGCCTGGGGTCGCTCCTCCGCATGGCCGGCGAGCGGCCCGAGCTGCTGGTCATCGACAACGCGCCGGGCAGCGAGGACACTCGCCGGCTGATCGCCCGCTACCCGGCTGTTCGCTACCTTCGTGAGGAGATGCCGGGGCTGAACAACGCCCGCAACCGGGCGATGCGTGAGGCCACCGGAGACGTGCTTGCCTTCACCGACGACGATGTCGAGGCCGACCGGAACTGGGCTGAAGCGCTCCGCCAGCTATTTGCCGGCGCTCCCGAAGCCGCGGTCGTGACGGGGCTGGTGGTGCCGCTCGAGCTCGACACCCCGGCGCAGCTCGATTTCGAGGCGTTCGGCGGTTTCGGCTTCGGGTTCCGACGCGTCTGGAACCGGGCGCCCGGCGGCAGACATGCGGCGCTTCACTTTGGCGCTACCGGGCGCTTCGGCACCGGCGCGAACATGGCCTTCCGCCGCGAAGCACTCGATCGAATCGGCGGCGTCGATCCGGCGCTCGACGTCGGCACCGCCACCGGCGGCGGCGGTGACCTCGAAATCTTTTTTCGCGCCATCAAAGCGGGGCTTCTCCTGGTGCAGGAGCCGCGCGCGCTCGTGCGCCATCGGCATCGCCCGGAGCATATGGCGCTGCGTGCCCAGCTCTCGACGTGGGGGAGCGCGATGTACGCGTACGTGCTGCGTAGCTGCCGCGCGTACCCGGAGGAAATCCCCGGCTTCCTGTGGACAACGTCCCGCGAGCTCGGGCTGCGCAACCCGCGGCGGCTGCTGCAGTTGCTGGTGCGGCCACGTTATCCCGCCGCGCTGCTGTGGGACGAGATCAAAGGCATCCCCCTCGCCCCGTGGCGCCTGCGGCGCGCCCGGCTCGAGGCGCAGCGGATCGGGGCGGTAGCCGGTGCAGGGTCATCTAGGGGGTTCGCACCGCCCCTTCCCGCGGAAGCCGCGCGGCCGGTGGGTGGATCCGCCGCGAGCATCGATCTGGGCGAGCCGCTCCCGAGGCTCGGCTTCGGGGAGGATGTGCGCCGGGCAACGATCGACGTGGCGTGCGGCGAGCGCCGGCTCGGGCGCATTATAGTCGACCCGCTCGGTACCGTGCTGCCACTCCCGCGCCTGCGCGATGCGCTCGCCGACCAGCTCACAGATCCGCTGCTCAGCCTGCTTCGGGCGCCGGCCAGCGGCGGACGCGGCCTTCCGCCGATCCTCGCCGCCGCGGCAGGACTCACGCCGGCTGCGGCGGGTTCGCCTGGCGCGGCTGGCACGGCGCGCGGGGCCGAGGCGCAGTCTCGTCTGCGGGCGGGCGCGTGGCGATGAAGTATTTCTGCGCGGATGTCGATCTGGCGGAGCCGGCCGAGGCGCTGGCGGTGCCCGCCGGTCACGATGGGATCGGCGTCGTGATCCGCTGGCGGGGCCGCCCGATCGGTTTCCTGCTCGAGGCTGTCGCACCGGGCACGCACATCCCCGCCGGTGAGGTGGCCGCGCGACTCGCGCGCGAAGCGGGGACCCGGCTCCT
>JBBSMO010000117.1:0-7296 GCA_038233155.1 Longimicrobiales bacterium | reverse complement strand
TAGACCGTCTGGATGGAATCGATCAGCAGCACCTTGGGCGCCGCCTCGGCCGCTCGCAGCAGGATGCTTTCGAGCTCGGTTTCGGGCAGCAGCGACACATCGCCCGCCGCGCCGCCGAGCCGGTCCGCACGGAGGCGCACCTGGAGCGCGCTCTCCTCACCCGACACGTACAGCGTCTTCAGCGCCGCGGATTCGAGGCGGGCGGCCATCTGGAGCAGAATGGTAGACTTGCCGATGCCCGGTTCCCCGCCCACCAGCACCACCGACCCCGGCACGATGCCGCCGCCGAGGACGAAGTCGAACTCGGCCAAGCCAGTCTTCCAGCGCGCCCGCTCGGCGCCCTCGACATCCCGCAGCCGCACTGGTGCGGCAGTCGCAGCGGCAGAGCCCGCGCTGCTATGCGGAACGCTTCGTTTCCGCGCCGCCGGCTGTTCGACCAGGGTGTTCCACTCCTTGCACCCGGAACACTGCCCTTCCCACCGCGGTGACTCGTTGCCGCATTCGGTGCAGAAGAACAAGGTCTTTGTCTTAGCCATGGAAGCAAGCCTGCCGTACGCGAGATGCAGCAGCGAGCGGGAGACCGGCTGCAGCGGGCCTCAACGCCCGGCCGGTTCGGCCCGTTGCGAATAGCTCTCGAAACGAGTGAACTCCTTCAGGAACATGAGGTCGAGCGACCCCGTCGCGCCATTCCGCTGTTTGGCGACGATGCATTCGGCTTTGCCGACGAGGCTGTTCCCATCCTTGTCAGTTTCGCCAAAGTAGTATTCCGGGCGATATAGGAACATGATCAGGTCCGCGTCTTGTTCGATAGCGCCGGATTCCCGCAGGTCCGACATCATCGGGCGTTTGTCCGGGCGCGATTCCACCGCGCGGCTGAGCTGCGAGATCGCGACCACCGGAACGTTCAGCTCCTTGGCCAGCGCCTTCAGCCCGCGGGAGATTTCCGATACCTCCTGCTGCCGGTTCTCCGAGCGCGACCGCCCCTGCATGAGCTGCAGATAGTCGACGATGACCATCGACAGATCCGGCCGGTCCGCCTTCAGGCGGCGCGCTTTGGCGCGCGTCTCGAGCACGGTGATAGCCGGTGTGTCGTCGATGAAAATAGGCGCGGTGTTCAGGTAGCCAGCCGCGGTAGCGAGTTGCGCATACTCGTCGTCCCGCAGCCGGCCCCGGCGCAGGCGGCCCGCATCCACGCGCCCTTCCGCGCAGAGAATGCGCTGTACGAGCGACTCCTTGCTCATTTCCAGGCTGAAGATTGCCACCGGCTCCTGCGCCCGGATCGCTGCGTGCTCGGCGATGTTCAGGGCGAACGCCGTTTTCCCCATCGAGGGGCGCCCCGCGATGATGACGAGGTCACCCGGCTGCAACCCGGCGGTCAGTTCGTCCAGGTCCGGGAACCCCGTCGGCACCCCGGTCACAGCGGAGCTGTTGTTCTGCAGCGCCTCGATGCGCTCGAAGGTCGGCCAGAGGATCTCTTTGATCCACACGAAGCCCTTGCGGTCGTGCGATTGGGCGATCTGGAAGATCTTCTGCTCGGCCTCATCCAGCAGGGTGTCGACGTCACCCTGCGATTCGTACGTCTTCTGGATGATGTTGGTCGCCGTCTCGATCAACCCGCGCAGCACCGCCTTTTCTCTGACGATGCGTGCGTGGTACTCAATGTTGGCCGCGGTCGGGACCGCGTCCAGCAGTTGCGCGAGAAAGGGCGTGCCGCCGATGGCTTCGAGGTCGCCCGTGTTCTCGAGTTCGGTGGTGAGGGTAACCTCGTCAATTACCTCGCCGCGCTCCCACAGCCGCGCCATGGACCGGAACAGGCGGCGGTTCCCCTCCCGGTAGAACATCGAGGAATCGAGGACCTCGATAGCCTTGACGACCGCGTCCGCGTCAATGAACATCCCCCCGAGCACAGACAGTTCCGCCTCCGCCGAATACGGCGGGCGCCGGTCGGAAAACGGCGAGGCAGCCGCGGGAACGATCTGAGGTGCTGTGAAGCTGGCGGGCATCAGGAACAGCGCGAAAGAAAAAAGGAACGCAAGAGCTTCATGCTGCGGCGGTCCTGTGCAGAACAGCACGCAACCGCTGCAGATCCTCCCAAACGGGGCGCACCCATGCGGGGTTCCTCAGCAATGCCGCGGGGTGATAGGTCGCCACGAGGGGAACGCCCTTGAACTCGTGAACCGCGCCGCGCAGCCGCCCGATCGGAGTCTGGTTGCCGAGCAGAGTCTGCGCCGCGAAGGTGCCGCAGGCTAGAATCACCCGCGGCTGGACCAGCTCGACCTGCCGGAGCAGGTAAGGGCTGCAGGCCTCGACTTCGTCCGGCTGCGGGTTACGGTTCCGCGGCGGGCGGCACTTGAGAACATTGCAAATGTACACGGCATCGCGCTCAAACCCAACCGAACGCAGCAGCAGCGCCAGCATCTTGCCCGCCCGCCCGACAAAGGGCCGGCCGGTGCGGTCTTCATCCGCGCCGGGAGCCTCCCCCACCACCATCACCTCCGCGGCCGGGTCACCCTCTCCGAAGACAACGTGCTGGCGAGTCTCCGCGAGCCGGCAGCGGGGGCAGCCGAGCGCGACTTCGCGCAATACCGCAAGATCGCCGATCTGGATCAGATCGGCTGCCTCTGGCGCTCCCGCCACTGGTGCTGCGCCGGCAGTCGCTGCCGGGGTTACGCCAGGGGCAGCGGCGGGCCGGACGGTGAGCAGCGTCGCGACCTCAGCGGCCGACAAGCGGTCTAGCAGCAGCTCGCGTTCGCCCATTTCCTCGCGTTGCGCAAAGTAGCGCTGCAGCAGCCGCACCGCTTCCGGCGTTTCACCCACGGCGGAGCAGCGGCTCTACTCGGTCTAGAACCCGTTCCGCAACTACGGATTTCGGGAGCAGCGGGAGCGGCTCGGCAGCGGCACCCGGGGCAAGAATAGTGACGCGGTTCGTCGGGACCCCGAATCCCGCCCCGCTCTCTGTCGCATCATTCACTACCAGCAAACTGGCTTGCTTCGCCGCCAATTTTTTCTCTGCGTTGGGCAGGACATTGCTGGTTTCCAGCGCGAAGGCGACAATTACCGCACCGGGGCGGCGCAGGTGAAGTGTGGCGGCGAGCACGTCTGGTGCGGCCTCCAGTTCTACCTTCGGCACCTTGCCTTCGCCGCGCTTGATCTTGTCCGCCGCGCGGTTGCGAGGGCGAAAGTCGGCGACGGCGGCGGCCATGATTAGCACGTCGGCATTCGGCAATGCGGCCGCGACCGCTTGCTGCATCTGCTCCGCGGTCTCCACCCGCTGAATTTCGACTCCGGCGGGCGGTGCCAAGGCAACGGGCCCGGAAATGAGCAACACATCGGCCCCGCGCATCCAAGCGCTGGCGGCGAGCGCGTACCCCATCTTCCCCGACGAACGGTTGCCAAGGTATCGGACCGGGTCGAGAGCTTCCCGCGTCGGTCCCGCGGTGACGACAACGCGCCTGCCGTCGAACGCAGCAGAGCGCTGCAGCAGGCGGCGGGCATGCTGCACAATGGCGGCCGGTTCGATCATCCTCCCCTCGCCTTCTCCCTCCCCCCACGCCAAGGGGCCCGTTGCCGGACCGGCGACCCCGTAGCCGATTTCCCGCACCCGCTCGAGGTTGGACTGCGTCTGGGGGTGCGCGAACATGCGGTCGTTCATCGCGGGACAGAGCAGGACGGGGGCTTCCGTGGCGAGCAATACGGCGGCCAGCAGATCGTCCCCCGCACCCGCGGCGGCACGCGCGATGAAACTTGCCGTCGCGGGCGCTATGATCACCGCTTCGGCATCGCGAGCAATGCGGATGTGGCGCAACGCATCGCCGGGTTCCCACGCCCGTGAATAGACGCGGCGGCCGGTGAGCGCCTCGAAGGTGAGCGGCTGGACAAAATCCGCGGCGGCCGCGGTGAGAACCACATCCACCGCGGCACCGAGTTGCGCGAGCTCACGCGCTACAGAGATCGACTTGTAGGCGGCGATGCCGCCAGAAACACCGAGAACGAGCCGGCGTCCTGCGAGCGGCGCGTCACCGGCGCTCTCCATCGCCGGGGCTAAACTACAGGTCGTCGCTGCGGCGCGGCACCAGTCGGAAATCCAGTTCTCCTCTGGCAACCTCGCCCAGAGCTACCGTGGTGAGCTTCTCGCGGGGGCTGGTGACCACCGCGGCATCTTCACCAAACAAGCTGTTGCGGCGGAATTCGTTCAAGCTGCGTGCGTACTTCGCAGCAACCAAAACGCCGAGGTACTTGCTTCCGGTGCGAAAGCCGAGTGTATCGGGAGTGATGACTCGCATGTTGGTATTCCTTATCGGGGGTCAGGAGGGCTGGTTACCTTGCAAGCGGGCTGAGATCCCGCTGCGCAGGCGCTCGATTTCGCCCGCCAAGTCCAGCGCGCGCGAAGGCCGCAGAGACTCGGAGTCGAGGATCGCTTCGACGCGGTCCACGGCTTGATCGAGATTATCGTTCACTACAATGTAATCAAATTCCGGCGCCTTCAGCAGCTCCCCGGTCGCATTGGCAAGGCGGCGGCGGCGCACGGCGTCTGCTTCGCTCCCCCGGCGGAAGAGCCGTCCGGCCAAGCGTTCGGCCGTCGGGGGGAAGATAAAGACCAGCACAGCATCGGCGACCAGCTTGCGGATGGCGGCGGCGCCCTGAACGTCTATGTCCAGCAGCAGGTGCTGGTTGGCGGCCCGCGCCTCATCCAGGCTGCGGCGCAACGTCCCGTACAGGTGCCCGTGGACCTCTGCCCACTCGAGCAATTCGCCGTCCTTTATCATCTGCCGAAAGGCTGGCTCCTCGATGAAGTGATAGTCTCGGTCGTTGGTTTCGTGACTGCGCCGGGCCCGGGTAGTTGCCGATATCGAAAAGCGCAAATCGCTTCGCCGCTCCTTCAGACGGTGTGCGACGCTGGTCTTCCCCGCCCCGGAGGGCGCGGCGAGGATCAGCGGGAAGTGAACATAGTTGATTCCGCTCATTCGACGTTGTCCACCTGCTCGCGCAGCCGCTCGATCTGGTCCTTGATGCCGACCACGTGATGCGCAATGGCCGCGTCGTTGGCCTTCGAACCCGTCGTGTTCGCCTCGCGGTGCATCTCCTGCACTAAAAAGCCGAGCCGCTTGCCGACCGGTTCCTCGGGCGCGGCGCCGAGCAGGTCGCGGAACAGCTCGGTATGCGAGAGGAAGCGGACCAATTCTTCATTGATGTCCCACCGCTCGGCTAGGTGGGCCACCTCCTGTGCCAGGCGCTGCTCGTCGGCCGCCCCCCCGCCCATCAGCTCTGCAACGGCCTGGCGGAGCCGGTCGCGCTCGGCGATCAGGCGCGCCGGGGCGAGCGTTGCAATCTGGCCGAGCAGCGCGGCGATCTCGTCCAGCCGCTCCCTCAGGTCGTCGGCGAGACGGGCGCCTTCTGCCTCCCGCATTTGAACGGCCTGGCGGGCGGCGGTCCCGACCACCGGCTGCAGCTCGGCGGCACCGGGGAGTAGGACCTCCCCATCATCCGCATCTTCGTCGCGAATCAGAATATCACCAAACCGTGACAGCGCCGACAGCTCGCGTGGCACCTGCACCCCATGCCGCTCCTCGAGCTGGCGCATCAGCAGAAGGTAGGCGTTGATGCGGTCGTCATCCAGCCGCAGCCCAAGATCTCCTGGGTCGCGGGCGCCGCGTTCAAGGCGGATGCTGCAACTGATGTTGCCGCGGCTGAAGAACGGTTTCAGCCATTCCCGCACCTCGGCCTCGAGCCGGGCCAGAGCGTTCGGCAGCCGGATCTGCGGGTTGAAGTACCGGTGATTCACGGTGCGGATCTCGACCTTCGCCCGCCCCGCGGCGGTATCGGCCTCCGCCTCTCCGAAGCCGGTCATGCTACGAATCATGAGAGTACCCGGCTCAGTTGCGGAAGAACCACCGGACCCCGTACAGCGCGCGCTGCCGCGGAAAGGGCAGCCCCGGAATGTCGGCGGGCGCAGTATTCAACAGGTTGCGCCAGATCAGAAAGGCGCGCAAATCCAGAATGCGGATCTGCAGATTCAGATTCAGCAGGTTGTACGGCTCGCTCGCGGCCCCGAAAACACCGGTGGTGTCCCCCGGTAGCGGGACGAGGGAACTCCCGTGCCGTACCCCTTCCAATTGCAGGGTAATTTCACGATTTCCTTCGTAGGCGAGCTGGTGGAACTCGATGGCGGCGCGGCCCTGCTCGCGCGGCAGGTACGGCTGGTCGAGATCTCCCGTAGCGCGCCAATAGTAGCCACGCACGCTGAGCAGAGGCACGGGCAGCGGCAGATCTGCACGCGCCTCGAAGCCGGTCACCCGGCCCGGATCTACAGGGGAGACGCCGATATCGAAGGGGAAGCCGAAAGGGACGGCGTTCGATGCATCCAACGTCACCAACGCGCCGCCCACTTGTGCGCTGCCGAGTGACCACTCGGCTCCTACGCGCGCCGCGGCCACGGTCGAACCGAGGCTCCCGTAGGCGAAAACGGCAGCGCTGTCCGGCTCCGTGCCTTCCGGCGCGTCCTCGGGTAGCGGGAGCACGGCAAGGCTGTCGCGGGCGAAGGGGAGACCGCGCTGGCCGGTGGCCGCCGACGCGAACACACTGAGGCCGCTGGCGACCGCCACGTTGGCGGTGCCCTCAGCCTCGAATCCGCCGCTGTCTCCCAACGACGACTGGCGGGCGCTGCCGGTTACCGAGAGGCGGCCCGGGGGGGACCAGCCGGCGCTGACACGCAGATCCCGGGAGGGGGCAGGAAACCCGCCGCCGCTGCTGCGGCGCAGGGTGGCGCGGCCAGTCGCCCAGAGCGTAGGTGCGGTCCACGTCACGCCGAGCATGGCCTGATCATGGCTGGATTCGAGCCGCAGCGAGTCGCCCTCGTCCGGAGCCCGCCACGAGCGCCCGAGAATCGCCTCCGCTTGCAGGCCGTCACCCAGCCGGGACCGACCGCGCAACACGACATCGCGGAAACCCGCCTGCTCGGGGAGGAGCGGGTTGGCACGCTCGACCGCTGTTTGGCGGTATTCGAGCTGCACGCCAGTCTCCGGCCGGAACTGGTGCGTGAAGCGAGCTATGCCGCCCGTCGCCGAAAAGGGCAGGCCGGCTGGCAGCCCTTCGGTATCGAGCACGTCCAGCCCGAGCGTCAGCAGGTTGGCGCTGCCGATGGGGCGGGAAAAGAGCCCCCGGAGCAGCCGCGACTGGTCGTTTCCGGTACCGACCTCGATCACCGAGTATGGCCGCCGGTCTTCCGGATGGAAGGTGAATATGTGAATTGTGGTTTCGAGCAGCCCGCGGTCCACGACCACGCGGCTCAGGTCGATG
>JBBSMO010000116.1:0-7310 GCA_038233155.1 Longimicrobiales bacterium | reverse complement strand
GGCGACCGCGCCGGCACCCGCGCGCTGCTGCGAATAGCCGGCGACGTGAAAGGCATCCGGCGCCACGAATGCCTTGCCTGCGGTCCCGTGCACACGCAACCCGCCGGGCGCGGTGAATTGCAGCCCGGCATTCGGGTGGAAGACGGTGTAGCGTTCGCTGTTGCCCTCGGAAAAGGCATCGCCGAAGAGCGAGGTTTCCGCTACCTCGAATCCGATGTCGTCCAACCGCGCGCCGAGGGTGGCGACGAAGCGCTCATCCGGCAGCTGGAAATACCCTTCGGCGAACAAGGCACGCGAATCGATGGCGGAGTTCGGGGCATAGGGAGCGCCCGCCGCGCCAGGCTCCGTGAACCGCTCGGATTCGGAGCGGGCCCTGGCCCAATCTAGGCCCGCGACCAGCCGGTGCGCGCCGAACGCAATTTCGTCCTGAAGCTGCATCCCCAGCCAGCGGGCGGGGCTGCGAAACTGGACGTAGGGCGCGTTGCCTGCAATGGCTTCGGGTGCGTTGTAGTAGTCTGCGTCTTCGCCCGCGGCGTACAGCCGCAACAGCAGCTCGTGCGCGCCCTGCGTGCCATTCACCGCGAGCGACGCGCTCTGGCGTCCTACATCCTTCAGCGACCGCGAGTCGTAGGATGCGGTCAGGTCGCCCGGGTTCTGCACGCCCTCGGCACGCATCCCGTCTGCACGCGCGTCAACGCGCCAGCGGGGAGCAAACGAGAAGCCGGCCCGGGCGCTGCCGCTGAGCGTGCCGTACTCGCTGAAGCTTCTCGACCCCCCCGCCGGGTCCTGAACCCGCGCGGACGAATCGTTGGCAAAGGTCTTGATCACTTCGGACCGGCCGACCAGCCCCCGCAGCAGCTCGCCGTCACCGGCGCGGTAGTCTCCGTTCCGGCCGCGCGCGGCTACCGACAGGTCGAAATCGGCGGCCTCGCCGATGCTCCCGCCTGCACTGCCCCGTGCTTCGTAGGTGGAAAAGCTGCCATACCCCGCGGTGGCACTGCCATGCACCGGCCCGGTGCTCCGGCGGGTTACCAGGTTGACGACACCACCCATCGCGTTGCTTCCGTACAACGCCGATGCGGGACCCTTGAGCACTTCGACCCGCTCAACAGCGTTCAGGTCCAGCAGCGACAAGTTGCTGGTGCCGGCCGGCCGCCCGTCCACCAAGATCAGGGTGCGGGTGTTGATGCCGGAAAACTGCGGGCGAAACCCGCGGATGCCAACGCCCGACAACAGCCCCGGGTACTGGATCACATCTACGGCTGCATGCTTCTTGAGCAGATCTGCCACATCATCCGATGTGGCCCGCGAGATCTGCCCGGCTCCGATCACCTCGATCTGCTGCGGCAGCGCCAACGGATCTGCAGTGGTGCGGGTGACGTTCACCATTACGGGCGGCAGCGCGTACCGGGGCAGTGTGTCCGCCACAGTATCTCGTAGCTGGCCGGCGGCTCCTGCGGGGAGAGCGGCAACGAGGAGAAATGCCATTGCCAATTCCGACCGGAGAATGCGGGATAGTCTTGCCATCATCTGTCTGGTTCCTTGATCAGTGGCGGGAGGTGGAGTTTGCGCCCGGCTGCAGCCGTTCCGCGCCGGCGCGTTCGCGGTTTGTAAGAGGTACGACCTGGGGAGCGCCCGCGTCTGCGCCGGGGCCCGGGTGTTGCCCGATGCGCACCGGCCAACCGTAGACACGCTCGAGCAATTGGGATTCAAGAACCGCAGCGGGCGGCCCCGACGCGACGATGCGGCCTCGCTCCAGCAGCAGCAGCCGGTCGGCGAAGCGGGCAGCGAGATTGAGGTTGTGCGTGACGAGCAGAACCGTCGCGCCGCCATCGGCAAGCGCCCGCAGCAACTCGAAAATTCCCATCTCGTGCCGCACATCGAGCGAGGTCGTCGGTTCGTCCAGGGCGAACGCACCCGGTTGCTGCGCCAGCGCCCGCGCGAGGCGCGCCCGCTGCCGCTCGCCGCCGGAGAGGGTATCCATCAGGCGCTCCGCGAGCGGGGCGACATCGCAGCGGCGCATAGCCGCTGAAACCGCGTCGCGATCCGCTGCCGCCTCGCCGCGCCAGCGGCCGAGGTGGGGGTAGCGGCCCATGGCGACCAACTCGCGGACGGTGAGCGGGAACACCTCCTCCTCTCGCTGCGGCACTACGCCGATCGCGCGCGCCAGCTCGTGCCGCGACCACTCACCGAGCGGGCGGCCAGAAAACCCGACGCTCCCCGCCTGCGGTTCGAGCGTGCCGAGCAACAGACGCAACAAGGTAGATTTTCCTGACCCGTTCGGCCCGATGATGGCCGTGCACTCTCGCGCGAGAACTTCGATGGAAACCTCATCGATCGCGCTAGCAGCGGCCCCAGGATACCGGAAGGATAGGCCGGTGCAGCACCAGGCCGTGGCCCCCTCACCCCCCGGGCGCCTCTCCCCAGAGCGCAGAGGGGTAGATGTGCCAGCGGCGCCTGCAGGGCGATTCCGCATTCCGCGTTTCGCATTCCGCATTCGCATCACGCCGCCCTCCGGCGCAGCAGCCACACGAAGAACGGCACGCCGATGAAGGCCGTGATCACCCCGACGGGGATCTCGGTGGGGGCGGCAGCGGTGCGTGCGAGGGCATCTGCCAACATCAGAAAGGCGGCGCCGAGCAGCGCGCTGGCGGGCAGGAGGAATTGATGATCGCTACCCCAAAGCAGGCGGATGGCGTGCGGAACTACCAGGCCCACGAAACCGATCACCCCTGCAGCGGCGACCGCGGCGGCGGCGAGCATAGAAGCGCCTGCGTATGCGAGCAGTTTGGTTCGCTGGAGGGAGACGCCTAAGTAGGCGGCGGTGTCGTCGCCCAAGGCGAGCAGGTTCAGCGGGCGGGCGAGGCTTAGGATCAGCGCCATGACGGGGAGGGCATAGAGGGCGAGCAGCGCTGTGCCTCCCCACCCGGCGCCAGACACACTGCCCATCATCCAAAAGATCGCGGAACGGAAGGACTCCGCGTCCGCGAAGACGAGGGCGAGAAGGATGCAGGCGTTGAAAAAGGCGCCTGCCACAACGCCCGCGAGAAGCAGCACGCGCGTGTCCATTACCCGGCCGGCCGAAGCCGCGATGCGCAGAACGAGGAGGATAGCCCCGGCCGCACCGGCGAACGCGGCAACCGGGACGAGCCAGGGAAGGCGGGCCGGCCCCGCCAGCAGGGTCACGGCCACCGCCCCTACGGCTGCACCGCCCGAGACCCCGAGCACGTATGGCTCCGCGAGCGGGTTGCGGAGCAACGCCTGAAAGGTAGCGCCACTCACGGCTAGCGCCCCGCCGATCAGCCCCGCCTGCACCGCTCTGGGCAGGCGCAGCTCGCGGATGATAGCCGCCGTCGCCGGGTCGCCGCCGCCAGCGAGCACACGCACCAGCTCCGCGGGGCGCACCGCTACCGCGCCAACGCTGACGCTGAGCGCGAGCGCCGCCAGCGCCACGAGCGCGAGCAGCAGCAATGGCGCGGCGCTGCGCGTCCGGCTCATCCGGCGCACGAGCCGCGGGGAACTGATTGCAGCGCGGCGCGCAGCGCCGCGGCGGCCTCGCCCATGCGCGGCCCGGGGCGGTTCAGCAGTGCGCGGTCTACCATCATGATGCGATTGCAGCGCACCGCATCGAGCTGCCGCCAGCCGGGACCGGTCACCGCCGCGTCCATCGCCCTTCGCTGCTGCGCAGGCGGCAGCCCCGCGTCCACGGGCCAGATCAACAGGTCCGGGGCGCGCTGCACCACGGCCTCCATGGAAACCTGCGGCCAGTCGGCGGCGAGGTCCGGGAAAATCGTCTCTGCTCCTGCAATGTGCAAAAGCTGAGAGATGTACGACCCAGGCCCTGCCGTCATCAACGGTTCGGTGCCGACCACATAGAAAACCGTTGGCCGCGATCCACCCGGTACAGCGGCGGCAACGGCGGCTAGCTGCGCCCGGATCGCAGCAGCCACGGCAGCGGCGGCGGAATCGCGCCCGGCCAGCGCACCGAGGCGTTCGAAAGCGGCGAACGCATCCGCCGTATTCTGAGTCGCAATCCCGAACACCGGGATGTCCAAGCGCCCGAGCTGTTGGCGCAGTTCGGAAGCTTTCGCCTCTTGCCAGGCGATGACTAGATCGGGCTGCAGCGCGGCGATCTGCTCGAGGCTTGGGTCGAGGCCGCCCCCAACCCGTGCAACCTCCCGCACAGCCGCTACATCGTCGTACCGGGTCACGCCGATGATTTGGCCGGCGGCGCCGATGGCGACCAGCGTTTCCGTAGCGGAGGGAACGAGCGAAACAATCCGGCGTGCCGGCCGGTCCAGCCGCACCGCCGTTCCGCCATCATCGGTGACCACGACAGGAGCGGCCGAGACCGCGGCGCGTGGCGCCGCTGCCGCATTTCCATCATCGGGAGCGCACGCGCCTAACGCGAGCAGCGCCAGCGCGCCCCCTGCTAACACCCGGAGTGGCCGGCGGAGCTGAGAGCGGCGGGGTTCCGCATCCCGGCAGCAGCAGTTGAATGGCAACAAAAAACCCGTTCATCCCAGGGCAGAGGGAGAAACGGGGAAGGCGGAACGACACCGCGCGGAGGGCGGGTGCTGGCTCGCGCCTGCCCCGCACTCTTCCCTCGAAGAGCGACCGCGCCCATGACTGCGGAGTCATGAACGCAACGCGGGAGCGAACGGAGCCGGTCTCCTGGCTCGAGGCAGCGTCGTTCACCTTCCCGCTCACGGCCGGAGGCGCGGAGCAGTGGCTTGATGCAAGGGCGTTATCGCCTTTGCCCGAACGAGCCGGACCGGCAACGCGCTGCGCTGCCAGGCCTCTTACAGTGGCGGGGCCGCGCCGGGTTTGCACCGGCTTCCGGAAGGCCCCGTTCGCTAGGTAGCATCAAAGCTACTCCCGGCGGAGCCGCAGGGCAAGCCCCGTCTGTCCCGGCGGCTGGCAGTGCTTTTGCCATGCTCCCGTAGCAACCGGCTGCGCCGTGCATTTATGCCAGGCGCAGCCACCGCAAGCATCCGCCTTTTTCGGAGCTAAGCCGCATGACGCCCCTTTCAGGCGCCGTTTTCCTGCAGACCTCGCCCGCCAATTCAGACTCGGTCCCGGCGAACGTCGAGGTAGCCGAAGGGTTCGATCCTTCCATCGCCCTCGCCAAAATCCGCGACATCATTGAAGGCGCCGTCGCCTTTCTGCCGACGCTGCTGATCGGCCTAATTGTTCTCTTCCGGTACTTTTCCACGACCAGACGGAAAGCACCGACGGAGACCGCGGCAGCCAACGCGAGGGTTGGCCGGCGGGCGATGGAGAGGATCCGGAACCGCGTGGCATCGGCATCATGCTGGAAGGGATGGCAGAGGCACTTCCCGGTGCCGGCGCAGACAGCGGCGTTAGCGGCGAGGGCAGCCGGGGTCGCAACCGCGAGCCCGCTCCTGGAGCGTGACGGCGCTGCCGGCCCGAGCGGCACCGGGCGCTGACCGATGACCCTGCGGTTGCAGAAGTATTGGGATACGCTGCGCGGCAGCTACTGGTTCGTCCCCTCATTGATGGCGATCGGGGCAGTGGCACTCGCGTTCGTTCTCGTGCGCGTAGACGAAGTTTCCGGCGAGACATTGATCGAGGAGGTAGGCTGGGTCTACAGCGGCGGCCCGGAAGGCGCCCGGGCGGTCCTCTCGACCATCGCCGGGTCGGTTTTAGGGGTGGCGGGCGTCACCTTCTCGATTACGATTGCCGCGCTGACACTGGCTTCTTCGCAGTTCGGCCCGCGGCTGCTCGCCAACTTCATGCGCGACACGGGCAATCAGATCGTGCTCGGCACCTTTATCGCCACCTTTCTCTACTGTCTCCTGGTGCTGCGGACGATTCGGGGCGGCGAAGGTTCGGCCTTCGTCCCGCAACTCTCGGTGACCGCCGGGGTCGGGCTGGCGATCGCGAGCTTAGGGGTGCTGATCTTCTTCATTCACCATGTAGCTCTCTCGATCCAGGCACCGCAGGTAGTGGGCAACGTCGCGGCCGATCTGCACCGCACCATCGAGAAGCTGTACCCGCGGCAGATCGGCAGCGGCCCGCGGGAAGCCGGGCCGGGCCCGGACCGGCAGCAGGTGCCCGAGTCGTTCGAGGAGCACAACTCGCCGGTACTGTCCCATCACAACGGCTATATTCAGGCGGTGGGTGACGAGCGGCTCATGGAGCTGGCTACCGAACACGACGTCGTCCTCCGCATCGAACACTCGCCCGGCGACTGGGTGGTTCGGGACCAGCCGCTCGTCCGCGTATGGCCAGATTCCAAGGCGAGCGCCGAACTGTGCGATGAGATCTCCGAAGCCTTCATTCTCGGCCATCGCAGAACCAACGTGCAGGATCTCGCCTTTACGATCCACCAGTTGGTTGAGGTCGCCGTGCGGGCGCTGTCCCCGGGCATCAACGATCCGTTCACCGCCATCCAGTGCGTCGATCAGCTCAGCGCGGGCTTGGTGCACCTCGCGGGCATCGACTTCCCGGCAGCGTTGCGTGTCGACGACGCCGGCAAGCTCCGCATTATCGCAGCGGATGGTCCCACCTTCCGCGGAATGGTAGACGCGGCATTCAACCAGATCCGGCAATACGGGCGGGACAGCGTAGCGGTAACGATCCGGCTGCTCGAAGCGATCGAAACGGTGCTTCCCTTTACCCGGTACGACGAACAACGCGCCGCTCTGCTCCGCCAGGCGGAGATGATCTTGGACGGGTCGGAAGACCAGATTCCCGAACCCCAAGACAGGACGGATGTGAAGGCGCGCTACAACCGCGTGTTGCGCATCGCCGAAATCCACGCCGGGCGCGCCGGCTCCCGGGAAGCCAAGCAGCCGGTGTAGGCCGCATCACCCTGCCTGAACCCGCTCCTACGCCACGCGCATGGGCTCCTCTTGCGGATGCCCGCGCGAATCTCGACTTTGTAATTCTTCTCCTTCCCCGAACACTTTGAACAGCATGTCCAGCTTGCTTCGCCTTTGTTTGTTGGCGGTGGTGCTCGCCGCTCCGCTCGCCCCGGCAGCCGCGCAGAACGGCAGCGTTCCCGCTCCGCGCGAGGTTCTCGGCTTCGGCGTGGGAGAGGCCGGGCACCTCGCCGAATGGTCGCAGATCACCAGCTACTTCGATCGCCTCGGCGAGGCATCGCCTATGGTGCAGGTCGGGCGGATCGGCACCACGGCGCAGGACCGGCCTATGATCATGGCGGTGATCACCTCGGCGGCGAACCAGCAGCGGCTCGCCGAGATCCAGGCCAATCAGGCGAAGCTAGCGGACCCGCGCGGCGTGCCGCAGGCGGAACTCGACCGCATCATCGCCACCCAACCTGC
>JBBSMO010000115.1:0-7358 GCA_038233155.1 Longimicrobiales bacterium | reverse complement strand
AGGTGTAGGCGGACACACGCCCGTCGCGGAAGTTGACGAGGGCGAGGGCGCCGTTCGCGTCGGCCGGTTGAGTCCCGTCTGCCCGGCCTACAAGAAGCATCTCCCCGCCCGCACCCCGCATCTGCCAAGCTTCGGCGACCGTGCCGGTAGCCGTGAGCACCTGCGCCTCCGTCATTCCGAGCACCACCTCGCGCCGGGCGATGGCCTCGCAAATATTGGGAGTGCAGTTGGCGAGTGCGGCCGCAGCGTTTGCATCCAGCCGTGCATCGAGTCTGGCGCGTTCGGCACCACCGGCCGCGCGCGCCACAACAACGGCATCTTCAGCACCCCGGTCCAAGATGGCGCCGTTCTCCATCACCGGTCGCAAAGCGCGGATGTTGGGCCCGCATGCGGGCAGCAAAAGCAGCAAGACGAGACTAGCGGCTAGGTTTCTCATGGGCCGACTCGGGGTCAGAGGGAGATGCGGGGGCGCTCGATGAACTTCTTGATCTTGTGCTGGCCGACCCAAACTTTGGCGTTGCTCTCGATGTCGACGAGGGAAAGATCCACCTGGTAGTAGACCACGCTCCGGCGCCCTTCCCGGTCTTCGATGGACTGGATGTCGCCCTGAAGCATGTAGTCCGCGCCGCTTTCTATGGCGAGACGCGCCCGGCTGCCGGCGCGCGCATACTCCTGCTGGTCGTAGCGTTCGTCGCGGATCTCCTCGCGCTCCTCCGGGCTCGCCACCACCTGCACCATTCCGCTGCCCGCGTAGGCCCTCTCGATATCGCGAACAAAAGTTCCTACCGGAATGTGCTCCATGCTCCGGTTGCGGACGGTACCGACGACCACGGTTGGGCGCTCGCCGCCGTTGGCCTGCGCATAGCGCAACGCCCAGTTGGCACCAGCAGCGTCGAAGCTTTGCCGGACGATCTCATCCGCCACAACGCGGCTGTCCACATCGTTCCAGTGGCCCGACAGGTCGATGGCCTGCTCGGGAGCGATGCGGGTAACCTGGCGCGCGCACCCGAAGGTAACCAGCGGGACCAATAGCAGACCGGAGAGCAGAACGCGGAATCTGTTCATGGTGGTGTCACGGGTGAAGTTCCGATGAAAATCGAGCTACGCTACGCAGCAGGGGCAGACGCCGTGCCCCAAATCGATGTACAGCTATATGAATGCTGCCAAACGGGATGCACAGCCATCACACCCGCCCGGCAGCCGCGCAGCGTCCACACGATAGGACGTTTAACGTGCCGGGATTGAGACAACCGGGACACCCCGCCGGTTCGCCGCGGCACCCGCCACCAGCTCCTCTTCCCCAATTCTGGGGGAGGGCAACGGTGTTGGCTGCCGAACCTGACCCCCTTCCCCGGCCCTTCCCCCGCAAGGGGGGACGGGAGACCAGCACGAGGTTCGGCATTCCCGCGCCCCCGCTCCCAGAATTGGGAGAGGGGGCCAGGGGGGAGGGCCCTGGGAAGAGTGGTGGGGTGAGGGGGTAGCAGAGCGGGGATCACTACGAGGGGCAACGCGGGTCCAGCCGCCCGGCTGGCGCGGGGAGGAGCCTGGAAAGCGGGGCCGCATCGCGCAAATCCTCGCGAGTCAGCCCCTCATCCGCGGAGGTAGTGTTGCCGTTCATAGTCTGCCGCATGCTAAAGAAGGCGAGACGGGCGGGCGGGCCGCGCTCCTCACACCCCTTCCAGCCCGTATACTTTGAGCTTCTGCCAGAGGGTGGTGCGGCCCATCCCGAGCGCTGCGGCGGCCCGCGTACGGTTGCCATCCGCAACTCGAAGGGCAGCTAAGATCAGTTCGCGCTCTTCGCCTGCACTGTCGGGAGCTTGGTAGCGGCGGGACGCGTCGCTGTTCCGTCCGTCATCTTCCATGAGCCGGTCGCTGGCAGGCCCTTCGCGCACCTCGGGCGGCAGATGGGAGGGAAGGATTCTGCTGCCGTCACAAACAATGCAGGCGTGCTCGACAGCCGCCATCAACTCGCGCACGTTGCCGGGCCAATCGTACGCGGCGAGCAGGTTCAGCGCCTCGTCCGAGATGCCCGGGGTTCGCCTCGCGGCGTCGGAAACGCCCGCGTTCCAGCGAGCGACCGCCGCGGCGGCGAGCGCGCCAATGTCTTCCGGGCGCTCGCGCAACTCGGGAACGCGGATCTGGAAAACCTTCAGGCGGAAGTAGAGGTCGGAACGGAAGGAGCCTCGTTCGACCATGGCCTCGAGATCTTGGTGTGTCGCGGCGACTATGCGCACATCTACCGGAATCGGCTTGGTAGTCCCGACACGCGTAACCTCGCGCTCTTGCAGCACGCGCAGAAGCCGCGCCTGCATCGCGGGGCTGACATCGCCGATCTCGTCCAGCAGAATGGTTCCGCCGTGCGCATCTTCGAACACCCCTTTGCGCTCGCTGACCGCACCGGTGAACGCGCCGCGGGCATGGCCGAACAGCTCGGACTCGAGCAGTCCTTCGGCCAGTGCCGAGCAGTTGACGGGAATGAAGGGGCGCCCGGCGCGCTCGCTTTCCTCGTGAATGGCTTTCGCGATCAATTCTTTTCCGGTGCCGGTGGCGCCGCGAAGCAGAACGGTCGAGTCGGTCGGCGCAACGCGGGCGATCGCCTTCAGCACATCGCGCATCTTGGGACCGGAGCCCACGATCCGCCCGGCGCCCTCGCCTAGCACCGGCTCGCGGCGCGCCAGAATCGAGCGGATTTTCATCCGCAGGTGATCGTTGTCGCACGGCTTGGTGATGTAGTCGTCGGCGCCGAGCTTGAGCGCCTGCACGGCGGAATCTACCGTGGCGTACCCGGTCAGCATCAACACGGGCAGATTGTATCCCTCGCGGCGGATGCGGCCCAGCACGTCCAGGCCGCTGTCACCCTCCATCTTCAGGTCCAGCAGGACCAGGTCGTAGCGTTCGGCCCGCAATCGCTCCATGCCCGAAGAACCGCCCGGAACAGCCTCTACCTCGTACCCCTCGTCCGAAAGCAGCGCGCCCGTTCCGACCCGGAACGCCCGGTCATCGTCTATGATCAGGATGCGCGAACTCGATTCGTTCATAGCTGTCAGGGAATGGGGGTAACCAGCGCTGCCGCCAGCGAAGCGGCACCGAGACAGGACGGCTCAGACACCGGCGGTGCGCATCGCCGCCGCGGCGCCCGGATAAACCGAAGTGGGATCGAGAGTTTCGCGCGGCAGGCGGATCACGAACCTGCTGCCGGAACCTTCGCGGCGTTCTACCGTCAGCCGCCCCCGGTGGCCCCGAATGATTCCTTCCGATACGAAGAGCCCGAGACCGGTGCCGCGAACCTCGGGCTTGGTGCTGTAAAAGGCATCGAAGATGTGCGGCAGATGCTCTTCCGCTACTCCTACGCCGGTGTCCTCGACTCGCAGCTCGAGAACATCCGCATCGGCGCGGCTGCTGATGGACAGAGTGCCGCCCTCGGGCATGGCGTCGATGGCGTTTTCGACTAAGTTGGCGAGAACCTGCTGGATCGCGTCCGGGTGTGCGACAACGGCGGGCAGAGCCGCGTCAAGGTCTAAGGCGAGCTGGATCTCGCGCTCGCTGAGGCGCGAGGCAGCGAGAGTGGTGACCCGCCGCACGGCGGCGTTGAGATCTATGGGTGCGGCGGCATCTGACAACGGCCGGCTTTGATCCAGCAGTTGCCTGGTCAGCTTCGCCATGCGGCCGAGCTCTTCCTGTGCCAGCTCGAGAAACTCACGATTCGGGTCGCTAGGATTTCCGCGGCGATCCAGCGCTTCCAGGCAGTTCTGGATGTTGTAGATCGGGTTGTTGATTTCGTGCGAGAGCTGCGCGACCAGCCGCCCCATTGCGGCGAGCTTTTCACGGTGAATCAACTCCGCCTGAGCAGACCGCAGGCGCGACTCGCGCTCCGCGATGGCGGACCGCATCTCCCCGAACGCAAGTGTTAGCTGGCCGATTTCGTCGCCTGAAGGCGGCGGCAGCGGCGCGTTGAAGTCACCGCGCGCCAGGTGCGCCGCTGCCTCGGCCAGCCTCCCGGCCGGCCTCGCTACGATGCGCGAAACTACCACCGCGAGCACCAACGCTAGTAATAGAGCGACCAAGCCGATGGCGATGAGAGAGCTGCGAATGCCGTTCACGATACGCAGTTCGTTGGCCACCGGCCGGAAGAACAGCACCGCAGCCGCGGTGCCTTCCGTCGGCAGGGAGACAACGGCAAAAAGGTAGTTGGCCAAGAAGCGCTGCCAGATCCCGTCGCGCTCGAGCACCCGGGCTAGATCCATCGGGCGAAGATGAGCTTCGAGGCTATCCGAAAGAGTGGAAGCGAGCAGCGAGTCCCCCACGACCAGGGCGACATCCGTCCCGCCGGAGCTGGTCTTCAAGTCTTCGAGGGCGAGCGGGTCTAGCGCGCGGCCCACTCCAACCCACCCTACCCGCGTTCCCTCGGCGGTGGCGACGGGCCGGGCCGCCACGCGCATCGGCGGGCCGGAATCCGCGGGCACAATCACCGAGATGCGAGTCAACGCGCTCAACGTGGTTCCGCCGCCCACTGCCGGCCCCGCTAGCGGCTCTCCCAGCGAATCGCCGGCGAGCACGATGCGGCCATCCTCCACCAGACTGTACAGCGTTCTGCGCAGAGCAGCCGAGTCCTGGGTTTGAAACGCGTCGATCACAATAGGGTCAATTGCCAGCCGAAGCGCGGTTTCCCTAAGCGTCTCATCCTGAATAGCCCAGGTGCTGCCAAGCGCATCGCGGGCGCTGACCAGCTCCTGCGTAGCGCGCTCGTAAACGCCACGCTCTACCGCCTGCGCGATCAACACCAGCGCCGGCACCACGATGAGGAGCGAGGCGCCGGCGAACATGAAGAAGACTTTGGTACGAAGGGAGATGCCTGTCACTCTTCAGCCGCGGGTAAATGCGTTCAGTAAACGCCAGGGCGTTCGTTCACTGAACGGTGAGAGCGGCCTGCCACGCCGGACCGACCGATAGCCGCAACGCCCGAATACCCTGAAAAGGTAAGCGCCCCAACGGTTTTGCGCCATTCGTGCAGCCGGCACGTTCCCCGGCACAGCGCTTGCCCCTTGGAACAGGTGAAGGCCGGGCTTGAGTCCGGATCAAGTTGCAACCAACCAAGGAGAAACGATGCGTACCAACCAATTCCTGAACCTGTTCGCTGCGGCTGCCCTCGTGGGCTTCGCCGCGTGCGCGGAAGAGCCGGCGGAAGAGATCGATCTTGCCGAGCCAGCCGCGGAAGAAGCTGTGATCGAGCCGATCGGCGAGCCCGACATGGAGATGACCAGCGACTTCGACCCCATGCTCGATGTCAACAACAACGGCATGCTCGACGCCGATGAAGGTCTTGGCGACGCGGACGGCGACGGCATTCTCGACCGCGACGAAGTTTACATCCCGTAGCACCCGCCGGCCGGGCGTAGCCTGCCCGGCCGCAGTGAAAGGGCCGGGAGCAGCGATGCTGCTCCAGGCCCTTTCGCGTTCCGCGAGCTCGTCGGCACCTTGCGGGGGCAGCCGGGTAGCACATTAGGCGCGAGAGATTGACGTATACCAGTGCGATCATTCTCTTTGCCCGCAACACGCCGCCGCCCGCCGTCGCTCGTTATCCCGCTGCTTGGAGCTTGCATTCGTGTTCTTCCATTTTTCTCAGCGAGCCCACGGCTCTCCGCCGTGCCGGCGCACCCGAAGCGCTGCCTGGGTGCTCCCCCTGTTGCTGGTCGCTACGGCAGGGTGCGCGAACACCGATGCCCGCGCTACCAAAGCTTACGCCGCTGAAGATGACGAAGCCGCCGATCTCGAGCGCATCGCGGCAGAACAGGCGGCCGACAGCATAGCTGCCTGGAATGCCAGGTTCGGCAATCGCGTTGCCCGGCCGGACTCGGTCCGCGCCCTCTACGTCAACGGGTGGGCCGCCGGTTCGCGCTCGCGTATGCGCGAGCTCATCCGCATCGCGGACGAGACGGAGATCAACGCCTTCATCATCGACATCAAAGAGTCGGACACCTACCTGGTGTACGACTCGACCAGCATTCAGCTCGCCACAGAGATCGGGGCAGACCAGCGCCCCGGCTCGAAGTGGCTCCCCGCGCTGGTCGATACGCTCGAGGCACACAACATCTACCCCATCGCCCGCATCGTCGTCTTCAAGGACCGGATGCTGGCGGAACAGCGGCCCGGGCTGGCGATACAGCATACGGACGGCAGCGTTTGGCTGGACCAGAAAGGGAAGCCTTGGGTCAACCCCTACAGCCGCGCCGTCTGGGATTACAACATCGCCATCGCCCGCGAAGCGGTCGAGATGGGGTTCGCGGAAGTGCAGTGGGATTACGTGCGCTTTCCCGATGTAACTAAGGAACTTCAGCGTACCATGGCGTTCCCGGGTTCGAACGGCAAGCTGCGCGAGGACAACATCCGCGATTTCATCTTGTACTCGAAGGAGCAATTGCACGAGTACCAGGTGCCGGTCTCGGCAGATGTGTTCGGGCTCGTGACTCACCTCGAGGGCGATGTCGGCATCGGACAGCAGTGGGAGAAGGTGATCCAGGCGGCAGATGTGGTGCTCCCGATGGTCTACCCGTCCCACTACTACGCCGGGATGTACGGCTTTGCGGTGCCGAACGCCCGCCCTTACGAGATCCTCCGCGTCTCGATGGCCGATGCGGTCGCCCGTACTGGCTACCTGCAGGACCAAGGCACGGCCACCGGCGAAATCATGCCCTGGCTGCAGGCGATGAGCGCAACTTGGCTCGACGATATCGAGTATGGCCCGGAGGAATTGCGCCTGCAGATTCAGGCCACGCAGGACGCGGGATTGAAGAGTTGGGCGCTGTGGAACCCGGGCTCCAAGTATGAGATCTTCCTGCCGGCACTGCGGCCCGCCGATAGCTCTGCGTCGCCACTCGAGCGGCAGGGTTGGCAGCCCCTCGCCTGGGAGCCGCCGCCGGGCCGGCTGAGCCGGGTGGTGCGGCGGCACGAAGCGGCGCGGCTCGCCGCGGCCGCCGCCGCGGACTCGGCGCTCGCCGCAGCGCGGATGCCGGCGCCGCGCGTCAGCGACGGCGGTACGCCCGGAGCGGCGGTATCGGGTAATCCGCGGTAACCGGCGTTCGGCCCGGGCAACAACTGCGCCCCCGCCGTAGCCCGGCGGGGAAGCGGACCCCGGCCACACACCGCACGCGCCGGGCCCGGCAGCTCACATGGCAAACCCGCTTCGTGTTCTACTCAGCCGCGCTTCTCCCGGAAGAAGTTCAGCAACGATGCATAGGTGCTATCGAGCGACGAAACTGAGCACCACTCGTTCGCCTGATGCGCCTGCGCCGTCTCGCCCGGGCCGAAGTTGACGGCTGGTATTCCCGCGGCGGTGAGGCGGGCTACGTCCGTCCACGCCT
>JBBSMO010000114.1:0-7418 GCA_038233155.1 Longimicrobiales bacterium | reverse complement strand
CGTAACGCCCGAGATCCTTCGGTCGCAAGCTCCCTCAGGATGACAACTCGCGCGCTGATTCTCCGCCGGCTGCAACCTGTACCTGTAACCTGTAACCTGTAACCTGTACCCGATGAAAGTCGTCCTTTTTGCACATTCCCTGGTCAGCGACTGGAGCCACGGCAACGCGCACTTCCTGCGCGGGCTGCTGCGCGCATTGGGTCAGCGCGGGCACGAGGTTGTTGGGGTCGAGCAGTGGACGAACTGGTCCGCCAAGTCGCTCTTCGACGATCGCGGCCATGGGCCCATCGTCGAATTCGCGCGTCTTTTCCCTGAACTCGACCTGCGCTTCTACGGGCAGTGGGATGGCATCCTCGACGAGGTGGACGAACTCACCCGGGGCGCGGATCTGGTGATAGTCCATGAGTTCAACGAGCCCGAACTGGTTGGCGCGGTGGGCCACGTCCGGCACAAGCGCGGGGACTTCGTCCTGCTCTTCCACGATACCCATCACCGCCCGGCGAGCGCTCCGCAGGAGACGGCGCGCTTCAACCTGCAACATTACGACGGTGTTCTGGCGTACGGCAATGCGCTCGCGGACATCTACCGCCGCGACTACGGCCAGCGGCAGGTCTGGACCTTTCACGAGGCGGCGGATACCAGCGTCTTCTACCCCGTCGAAGCGCCGGAAACGGACGACGTCCTTTGGATCGGCAACTGGGGAGATGAGGAGCGTACGCGCGAGATCCGCGACTACTTCGTAGACTCCGCCCAAAAGCTGCCGGAGCTGCGGTTCGCCGCGCATGGCGTGCGCTACCCTGAGGAAGGGCTCCGGAAGATGGCCCAAGCCGGGATCGACTTTCGTGGCTGGATCGCCAACTTCCATGTGCCGCAGGCTTTCGCGCGCGCCAAGATGACGCTGCACATCCCGCGCGGACCCTACCTGAATCAACTGCCCGGCATTCCCACCATCCGCCCCTTCGAGGCGCTGGCCTGCGGCATTCCTCTGCTCTCTACACCGTGGGAAGACCGGGAGGGCCTGTTCCGGCCGGGGCGCGATTTCTTGATGGTCGCTTCGCCCCGGGAGATGCGCGAGCAGATGCTCCGCCTGTCCGGAGATGCGGATGCGCGCGCCGGGCTGGCCGCGAGCGGCCTCGAGACCATTCTCGCGAGGCACACCTGCGGCCATCGCGCCCAGCAGCTCGAAGAGATTTACGCGGAAGCGGCTGTCGCGGTCTGAGTTCCGGCGGCGGGGAGGTAAAGTGTAAACGTCGCCCCGCTTCCGGTGGTGTCATCGGCAATGAGATCGCCCTTCATCGCACGGGCGAGCCGACGGGAGATGGCTAATCCGAGCCCGCTGCCGGGTTGCGAGTTGGCCGCATCGCCGCCCGCGAGGCGGATGAACTCCTCGAACACAGTTTCCGCGCTGCCCTCCGGCAGGCCAGGGCCGGTATCCGTTACCGAAATGCGGATCAGAGGCAACGCTGCCGCCGCCTCGATAGCGAGATGGCCTTGTTCGGTGAACTTGATGGCGTTGGCGAGGACGTTGATGAGGATCTGCCGCACGCGCCCTGCATCTGCCCAGGCGACCGTGCCCTCCGGAAGGTCGATCCGCCGACGGATCGCGAGCTGCTTCGCGTGGGCTTGCGGCTCGACGGCCATCACGGCCGCCTCGACCACCGTCGCAATGTTCAGCTCGCCGGTCTGCAGCGGGAGCCGCCCCGCATCAAGACGGGCGAGGTCGAGAACGTCATCAAGCAGATCCGAGAGGTGCGCCGCGACCTGCGCAATGCGCCCGATCATCTCGGCCTGGGGTGGTTCAAGCGGACCAGCCACCCCGTCTAAGAGCAGTTCGCTGTACCCCATTACCGCCGCGACCGGAGTGCGGAGATCATGGCTCATCGCCGAAAGGAACTGGTCGCGCCGTTTGCCCTGCTCGGTGAGCCGCCGGTTGTCGGCCTCGGTTGCGGCTTGCGCCGCGGCACCGGCATACGCTTCCACCACGAGTAGAGTAACGATCCCGCTCCGGCCGGCGCGGGCGCGGAGCTGTAGCCAGCGAGCGGCGCCGGTTTGCTCGACGCAAACCGGTCCGCACGGCTGATCTGCGCGACTGTCCCGCGCCCTGGCAACTGCAGCTCTCCACTGGTCGGGCTGTGGCAGATCCAGCTCCTCGAAAGCAGCGCCTAGGGCCTGCTGTTGCGGAATGCCAAGCAGCTCCCCGGCTCGCGAGTTCCAGAACAGGACGGTTCCGTCCTCCGCCACGCAGATCACGGCTCCCGGTACGGATTGCAACGCCTCGGCCGCACCGAGCGGCAGAGTGCCGGCCATTTCGTGCGCGGGGGAATTCATCAGTGGAAAGAGCGGGGAAGGGGGGCGGCGGCGGCGAAGCCGAAGGTGGCCGCGCCACCGGCAAGCTTATGTGCCGCATCTTCCGCAGCGGCACGCAACTCCTCGCCCAACTCACCGGCCGCGGCGGCATCAGATGCGCGTTCGATGAGAATCACACGGGTAACGATCTCGCTCCGCCGCCGGGCCCACACTCGCGCGACGGCGTCGCGGACCGCGTCTGGTTGCGCAGCCGCGGTATTCACAGCGGCCACTCGAGGGTCTCGGCCACCTGCCCCGGCAGAGCAACGGGGTCAAACGGTTTGCCGATCACTCCGGCTACGCCGAGGGTAGCGAACCGTTCGCGATCCGAAGGCTGCAGCTTGGCGGTGAGCAAGACGACCGGGATACCGGCCGCTGCCGGGTCGCTGCGCAATGCCCGAACCGTCGCCGGGCCATCCATGCCGGGCATCATCACGTCGAGCAGAATCGCATCCGGCTGCTGCTCGCGCGCCTTGCGAACTCCCTCTTCTCCGCTGGCGGCGGTCCACACCGTCCAGACGGCGCCCAGCTCGAGGCTTAGTTGCGCGACCTCGCGGATGTCCGGCTCGTCATCTACGATCAATACCTGTTTCACAGCCATTCCCGAACCCTCAAGCAGATTGTTTCAGGCGGTGCTCGGCGAGCATCGCCAGCACTCGTTTCGCAAGTTCGTCCAATGCCATGCGCGACTTGATGAAGAATTCGGTCCGGCCCAGGCGCAGCCGGTCGCGCTCGGCGGCGTCCACTTCGCGAGCCGAGTACACCACAGTCGGCGTCCCGCAGAGGGCAGACCGGCCGCGCAGCCAGTTGACGACCGCGAAACCATCCCCAGTTGGGGACAGACACATCCAGCACGAGCAGGTCAGGGTTTTCCTCTTCGGCCAATCGGATCGCTTCGAACCCGCTCGCGGCATGTACCACGTGGATCTGCTCGCGTTCCAGCGTCTCGCGAAGCACTCGCGCCAGGTCCGCGTCATCTTCTATCAGCAGGGTCGTCTTCGCTGTAGCCGAACATCGTAGCGGCGCTGCGGTTGCAATCTGTGATCACGCCGTTCACGTGCAGCAATACGCCTTCCACGGTAGCCGCCGAGAGACGGCGGAACCGCTCTTCGCTTTCGCGCAGAGCGTTTTCCATCTGCTTGCGTCGCGACAGATTCGAAACAACCGCGATTGCGCCAGCGTTCCGTTCGCCGTCGCGGCGCGGAGTCAAGCTGGTGTAAACGAAGATCTCAGTTCCGTCGGCACGCCGCAGGCAACTCTCGAAGCTGCTCGCGGCACCGCTGGCGCATTGCTCGAGCCCTCTGGCCAAACTTGCGGACTCTGTGGGCGGCGCCAGGTCTACGGGGCTGGCGCCAATCAGCTCGGCGGGTTCGTAGCCCAGCATCCGTGCGAAGGCGGGGTTGACATAGTCGAAGCGCCCTTCGGAATTGGTGATGGTCAACCCCTGTCCCATCGCGTTCGTCACTTGCAGCGCGAAGTCCCTTTCCCGCGAGAGAGCACTTTCTACCCGTTCGCGCACTTCGAACTCGGCGTGCAGCGCGTGGTTCGCCGCCTTGGCCTCTGCGGCGCGCACCCTGCCGAGCTGAAGCAGGTACAGGGCGAGGCCGAGCAACGCCGCGAGAGAAAGCCCGCTGGCGAGTGCGATTGCGGGCAGAGGAGAAGACGCGGCAACGACCATCGCGATGCTCGGGACCACCGTGATCGTCCACGCGGTGCCTGGCAGCGGCAGCAGAGTGCGATGGGTGTACCCGGTCGCCGCGGCACCCGAAAACGGTGCGCGGTGATACAACTGGGTATCGCCATCGTATATCGAGATGTCATACCCAGGGGCAATGTCATGGCCGAGAATGGTCCGGAACGTTTCGCCCGCGCGAAAAACGCCGCCCATGTAACCCGCTAATCGGTCGCCGTCGAAGAACGGAGTGTAGGCAATAAATCCTGTGCCGCCAACTGCCAGCTCGACCGGCTTGGTGATGGCGGTAGCTCGAGTGTCGTTGGCGTGTTCCAGCGCTTCGCGGCGCCGGGGTTCCGATGCGAGAAAGAAGTTCTGCAGCGCCTCATACCCCTGCGCCGGCACCATCCAGCGTACATGGAGGGTAGTATCCGCCCGCTGCAGTGCCTCGAAGCCGGGAAAGTCGTTGTAGTTCAACGCTGCGACAAAGCTCCATTCCTGGCGGGTCATACCGCCCTCGTGCTGCTCCCAGGTGCGCGCCAACCGATTCAGCGCCAGCAGGCGCGAGTTCATGTTTGCAGCGACTTCATTGCGCACTGCGGCGGTCTGCGCCTCCAACGTGCGGTCGAGCTGAGCGTGGTTCATGTCACCCAACGCTGCCCGGAGCAGCAGGGTGGCGGCGACAATGACGCCGGAGACTACGAGGGGCACTCTCCACAGCCGAACCCGCACAAAGCGAGGCTTAGACGGCGGAGCAGCTTCGGGCGAGGCGTTGCGTGGCGGCATGGGTGCGGCAAAATGGAAGAGGCGCATGGCCAGCGTGGCTGACCGGGTCAGGCCGCATCCTGGTCATGATTCGAGTATCGGGCGAGCGGAACCGGCAGTTTAACGGCACGGTTCCTTCAGCAGTCGCAGCTTCGCGACCCCGCCGCATCTCCCAGACGCCCCATCATGCCGCTCGCCCCGCTGCAGCTCAGAAAGAACGAGGACCGCCGCATCAGGGCGGGGCACCTGTGGGTATTCAGCAACGAGGTAGATACGGGCCGCACCCCGCTCGGCTCGTTCGGCCCTGGCGAGATGGCTACCCTGACCGATGCGGGCGGACGCAGCCTCGGGAGCGTTTATGTCAATCCTCGGTCGCTGATTGCCGCTCGTTTGGTGAGCCGCACGCCAAACCAGCCGTTGAACCGGGAGATGCTCCGGCAGCGCATCGGCGCTGCGCTCCGGCTGCGGGATGCCTTGTTCGCCCGCCCCTTCTACCGGCTGGTCTATTCAGAGGGAGATTTTCTTCCCGGCCTAGTGGTGGACCGGTACGGCGATGTGCTGGTCGTGCAAATCACGACGGCTGGCATGGAACGCGTCATTGAAGATGTCGTCGCTGTGCTCGCCGAACTGCTCGAGCCCTGCGCGGTCCTTCTGCAGAACGATGGTCCGTTCCGCGCGCTGGAAGGGCTGCCCGCCTACCGGGAGCAGCGGCTCGGACCCGTGCCTGCAGTTGTTGAATTGATTGAAAATGGCATTCGTTTCAGGGCTCCCTTGCTAGAAGGGCAGAAAACGGGCTGGTTCTATGATCACCGGCCGAACCGCGCGTTGCTCCGGCGCTATGCCCCCGGCAAACGAGTCCTTGATTTGTTCTGCTACATCGGCGGTTGGGGTGTGCAGGCGGCCTTGGCGGGCGCTACGGAAGTGCTTTCCGTAGATTCGTCGGCCGCTGCGCTCGAGGGGCTCGCCGCCAATGCCGAACTCAATTGCGTGGGAGACCGTGTAACGGGGCAGCGCGGCGACGCACGAGCCGTGCTGCGTTCTCTCGCCGGGGCCGGCGAGCATTTCGATGTCGTGATCCTGGACCCGCCCGCCCTCATCAAGCGACGCCGGGATTTGAAGGCGGGGCAACGCGCCTACCACCAATTGAACCGCGATGCTCTCGAGGTGCTCGCACCCGGCGGGACACTGGTATCCGCATCCTGCTCGTACCACCTTTCGCGCGATGCGCTATTGCGGGCGGTGTTGCGCGCCGGCCGTGACGCAGGCCGCGAGTTGCAGCTTCTCGAACAAGGGCACCAAGGCGCGGATCATCCCGTTCACCCGGCGGTATCAGAAACCGCCTATCTGAAAGCCCTTTTTGTGCGAACGGCCGAGTAGCGGTTGCGCGCAGAGCAGAGATCAAACCCAGTGCCACCCATTTGTAAGCCTGCCGCAACCCGCCGCTGCCAATTGCTTTGGCTTCTGCCTCTTCTCGCCGCTGGTGCCTGCGAGGCGGGGGATATGGCGCAGGAGAAATACCATGAGCTTCGCGGCACCACCCCTCCTGATACCACCCGCTTCGACGTTTCCCAGCACCGCGTCAGCTTCAACGAGTGCAAACGCAACCCGTACTCGCTGCTGCAAATCGCAGGCAGCTACGATCTCGAATTTGCCGCGGGAGTTCATGCAGAACGGTACCAGGAGCCCGCGCGGCGCGATACAGCCTTTGCCGCCTGCTTGGAAGCGTTGCGCGAGCGCGAGGCGGAAAACCAGCCGCCCGACACGTTGTAGTCACCCCGGGAATATCGTGGGTTCGAGGGAGAGGGCGGCGATCTTGCGCTGCGCTACTCCCATAGGCAACTCGTCGAGCTGGCGCGGGCTCGCCCACATCCACTGCTCGTACCGAAGCGGCGCTCCCTCTCCTTCCGGGTGGCGGCAGCGCACTGCACGGTAGGTGACGCGAACATGGGTGAAGGCGTGCCCGACCTCGCCTATGAGGCCGCCGCTCCGTACCGAAATCGAGAGTCCTTCACGCACCGCTCTTTCAGCCGCCGCGGCAACGGGCTCGCCGCGGCGGCGTTCGGCGCCGGGGAACTCCCAAAGTCCGCCGAGGCGCGCATCCAGCGGCCGTCGCGCTAACAGCAACGCGCCGCCATTATTTACGACGGCGACTGCGGTATCCTCGTGCGGTAGCACCCGAGGGGGTTTCGGGAGCGGGCGCTCGCTTTGGGAACCGGCGGCGTGTGCACCACAGCATCGTTGAACGGGGCAGCGGGCGCACTCGGGACTTCGCGGTTTGCAGAGCGTAGCGCCCAACTCCATCAGCGCCTGATTCAGGTCCCCCGGGCGCTCTCCGGGGACCAGTTGCCCGGCCCGGGCCCAAAGATCGGAATCTTTGGGATCGGCGGCATTCCCAAGCCGCGCGAAAACGCGCCGTACATTGCCGTCAACAATAGGCTCGGGGCGGCCGAATGCGATGGACATCACGGCGCCCGCAGTGTAGCGGCCGACCCCGGGAAGCTGCCGGCACGCCGTCGCATCTGCCGGCACCGCCGCGCCGTAGCGCGCCGCTACCTCTCGTGCTGCCTTGTGCAGATTGCGCGCGCGGGAATAATACCCCAACCCTTCCCAAGCCTTGAGCACCTCTTCGAGCGGG
>JBBSMO010000113.1:0-7440 GCA_038233155.1 Longimicrobiales bacterium | reverse complement strand
CCACGTTTTCTTTTTTCGCGGCCCCTTGAACAACGGGCCGCGCCTCGTACGACGACGATCTACATGACATTCGACAGTTTTGGACTCTCCCCTCGCGTGCTGCAAGGGGTGCAGGATCTTGGTTTCTCAGAGCCCACGCCAGTTCAGCGCGAAGCACTTCCGCCAGGGCTCGAGGGGCGAGATGTGCTTGCCTCCGCGGTTACGGGTAGTGGCAAGACGGCGGCGTTCGCGCTGCCGATACTCGAGCGTTTTGCGGGCAACAAGGGGCGCGGCCCGCGTGCGCTGATCCTCTCGCCCACGCGCGAGCTGGCGATGCAGACCGAGGCGCATCTCTCGGCCCTAGGCGCGCACACGGGCGTGCGCAGTGCGTCCGTGTTCGGCGGGGTCTCCGCCGGACCGCAGGAGCGGGCGTTCCGGAAGGGGGTCGAGGTGATCGTCGCTACTCCGGGGCGGCTTCTCGACCATCTCCAGAATGACTATGCTTCGTTGGACACGGTCGAGATTCTCGTCTTCGATGAGGCCGACCGCATGCTGGATATGGGCTTTCTTCCCGACGTGCGCCGCATCTTGAAGCATCTCCCGGCCCGGCGTCAGACGCTGTTCTTCAGCGCCACGATGCCGCCCGCTATTGTGCAGCTCTCGAAGGAGATGTTGCGGGACCCGGTGACCGTCGCCCTGCAGAAGCGGCAAGCTCCGGCGAGCGGCATCACCCAGGCAGTGTACCCGGTTCCCCAAGAGATGAAGGCGTTCCTGTTGCTCGAGCTGCTGCGGCGTAATGAGATCGGCAATGCCATCGTCTTCTGCCGCACTAAACACCGCGCGAACCGGCTGTTCGAGTTGCTCGAGGGGGATGGGGTCAGCGCCGTCCGCATCCACGGCAATCGCAGCCAGGCAGCGCGAACGGATGCGCTCGAGGGGTTCAAGAGCGGGCGGTACCGGGTTCTAGTGGGGACGGATATCGTCGCGCGCGGCATTGATGTAGAGGCGCTCGAGCACGTCATCAACTTCGACGTGCCGCATGTGCCGGAAGATTACATCCACCGGGTAGGGAGGACCGCGCGCGCAGAAGAGACGGGTGACGCGTACACCTTGGTTTCGCAGGCAGAAGAAAAGGATCTGCGGGCCATTGAGCGGGCAATCGGCAAATCTCTCGACCGGATCAAGCTTACGGGGTTCGATTATACAGCCAGACCCGACCAGCCGCTCGAGGTGCCGCTCAAGGAGCGAATCGCCCGCATCCGTGCGGAAAAGGCTGCGGCGCGGGAGCGCTCGAAATTGAAGGCCGAGCGCAAAGCGCACCGCGAAACCGGGGAGGCCGAGCGGCGGGCGACAGGGGAGGGATCGAAATCTGGCGGAAGCGGCAACAGCAAGCGCCGCCGCCGCAGGCCCGCGCGGAGCGGCGCACGGTGAACAGAGCGTTCCGGCGGCGGGAGCTTGCTGCCGCCGGAAGCAGCGCATAACTTTCGCCTCTGGCTTCGGCAGCAGCATCACACCCCGCCGGAATCCGCACCTTGCAATATCAAACGAGGGTCAAGCTCTTCATAGCCGGCGCACCTAGCGAGTGGATCGTGGGCGCGGTCGTTTGCCTGTACGACCGGGACCGCATCTCCCGGGATGACAGCCTCGGCTCGAACATCACCAACGCCTATGGCGAGGCCGACTTCACCTTTGACGATGCCGATTTCATGGATCTGGACGACCGCCTCGGCGGTGCGCTCCCGGAGCTGTACGTCAAGGTGTTCGATTCGGCAGGACAGTGCGCTCTATCGACCCGGGGCGTTGCTGTGCCCAACCACGTCCCCCCGCTGATTCGCGTGCCGGTCGACCGCGAAATAGCGGAACGCCACAACCTGATCTGAATACCATGCACCCACAGCCCGCGGCTGAACCCGAGAAGGTAAACCTAGCGGATAAGTTCGCGTTGTTTTCAGATAGGTGGAGCCCGAAAATCGTGGGCGAACTCAATGGCCAGCAGGTCAAGCTGGCGAAGCTGCTGGGGGAGTTCGACTGGCATCATCACGAGCGGGAAGACGAGCTTTTCCTGGTAGTACGGGGGCGGCTCGTGGTGCGGCTGCGGGAGCGCGAAGTAACGCTTGAAGAGGGCGAGTTTTTGATCGTGCCTGCAGGAGTCGAGCACCAGCCGTTCGCCGCGGAAGAAGCGGAGGTCCTGTTGTTCGAACCGGCCAGCACTCTGAACACCGGCAACCTGCGCACCGAGAAGACTAAGTTCGAACTCGACCGGTTGTAGCCGAGCACCGTTCGCGGGCTTGCCCTACCCCCCCGGCATTTCACTCGCTTGACCGGCAACCTTTGCGGGAACCGCGAGGTGAAAAACGGTGCCGCGGCCCTCGGTGCTCTGCACGGTCAACTTGCCATCGAGCAGATCTACCAGCCGGTGTGTGACGGTGAGGCCGAGACCGGTTCCGCCCTGGCGCCGGGTCAGCGAGTTGTCAGCCTGCCAGAAGGGTTCGAAAAGATGCGCCTGGTCTGCGGCGGAAATCCCAATCCCGGTGTCGCTGACGAAGGCGCGCAGGCACCCATTCTCCGCGACCAGCCGCAGCCCGACCCGCCCGTGATCGGTGAACTTCACTGCATTTCCGAGCAGATTCAGCAGAATCTGCCGTAGCTTGCGCGCATCGGTGATCACAGATGCGTTGTGGCAGCAGGCATTCGCGCTGAATTCGAGCCCTTTCTGCTTTGCCAGCGGCTCGATAATCGCCACGACCTCGCGAAGCAGCTCATCCAGCTCGACCCGCGCGAGCAGGGTTTCTTCGCGCCCCGCCTCGCTGCGCGAAAAGGTGAGAATTTCGTCGATGATCTGCGTGAGGTGCTGCGCACTCAGCCGAATGCGGTCCACGTGCTCCCTGCTCGCCGCTGGCAGCGGAACCGGCACTCCCATCTCGAGAAGCTCCGAATACCCTATAATCGCCGTCAGGGGCGTACGCAACTCATGGCTGATGACGGCCATGAAATGGCTCTTCGCGCGGTTGGCGCTTTCGGCGGCGTCCCGTGTGGCGCGGAGCGCACCCTCCGCTTGCTTCTGTGCCGTGATGTCGCTGCCTATGCCGAAGATGCGCAGAGGCTTGCCACTGTCGTCGTACACTACCCGGCCGGCCTCGCGAAGCCATTGCACCGCGCCGTCTTGGCGCAACATACGCGTTGTGCAGTCGAGGTTGCCCGTGACGAAGGCGTCGCGAATACAGGCGCGGAAGTGCTCGCGATCCTCAGGGTGGCGAAGCGCTATCGCCTCCTCGAGCGAGCAGGAAGCATCCCACTGGTCAATGGGGGTCTGCGCGCCCGGCAAGCGGCGGCGGATCACGTCGCGCTGCACATCCCACTCGAAGAGCAGAACCCCGGCAGCATCTAGCGTGAAACGGAGCCGCTCCTCGCTGTCCTGCGCCAGCCGCTGGGCGCTTTGGGTGCGATGGGCAGAATCTCTCAACTCTGCCTCTGTCTCGAGTTGCCGAGTGATGTCGCGAGATGATGCGAAGATTTCCTGGATTGCTCCGGTCGCAGGGTCGCGCACCAGTTCGACACGGGACTCGACCCACACGTAATACCCGCCCTTGTGTCGGAGCCGGAGGCGGTGATACGCATCGCCGGGAGCGGCCGCCGCTTCATTCAGCAGGCGGGAAGCGGCACCGGCGTCGCCGGGGTGGGCGAACTCGGTAGCGTTACGGCCCAGCAGCTCCTCCGGCTCGTAGCCCAGCAGAGTGCGACAGGCCGGCGAGACGAAGGTGATGATGTGATCAGGAGTCGCGCGCAATACCAAATCTGAGGAATGCGCGGCCAGGAAGTGGTAGTCCCGTTCCAACTCCGCGAACTCGCGCTCGGCAGCCGCAAGCCGGAAATCGTGCGAGGGGTAGGAGGGAGAATTCTTCTCCTCGGAATCTGGGGCCGGCTCTAGGATGGCGATCAGGAACGAGTCCCCGGCATCTGCCTCTGACGGAACGGTCGTTAGTCTTTGCCGGAGCCTCAGGTATCGGCCGTCGCCGCGCTGGCACAGCTTGACGGACTCGCTCTCCGCCAACTCTCCGTCGGCAACCCGTTCGAACAGGGACAGGTCACCGAGCAAATCGGCCGGGTGCGTGAATTCGGAAAGCGGAGTGCCGACAAGCTCTTCCCGGGAGCGGCCGAGCAGACCGCAACACCGCGCATTTGCCCAAACCAACTCTCCGGCGACGGAGAGGGAGGCCATCGCCACCGGGGCGGCCTCGCAGGCAGCCTCGACCTGAGCCACGGTCATTTGCGGGCACAACGATACGGGGACGCGATCACCCGTATCTCATCTGAACACCGACACTATGCTGAGGATGGTCTCTCGGATGCTGCGCCGGGGCTGAAAACGAGAAAATCGATCTAACTTACGCAAATACTAACATTTTATGCCGCATGGCGAAAGAGATGCCAGTGGCCGCGGCGAGTTCTGCGAAAGGCGTGCCGGTTGCAGGCACACACTACCTTATCTACGTTGGCTCGCCCGGTGGCGGGTTGGAATCCTGACCCGCGAGTGGCAGCCCTCGTGCGGCACAGGCCGCTTGCTTGCAGATGCCCGGGAGCTCTGTCTGTACAGTCGCCGCATTGCTCCGCTCGCGGCGCTTGCAGCGCCACTGTTGCACTCCCGTGCACGTTTTCCACCCGTGACCTGATGCCAAAAAGCTTCCACTCGATCTACTCGCACGGCTATGCACGGGCGGCGGTTTGCATCCCGCGGCTACGGGTAGCCGACCCGGCGTTCAACGCGGAGCAAACGTCGGAGTTGGCGCGCGAGGCGTCGGCGAACGGGGCGGCCATCGCCCTCTTCCCCGAGCTGGGGCTTTCCGCCTATAGCAACGACGATCTCTTTCACCAGGATGCACTGCTGGACGCCAGCACGGAGGCGGTCCGTACCATCCTGCAGGCATCCGAAGGTCTCGGCCTGGTCCTGCTCGTCGGAGCGCCTCTCCGCTTCGAAGGCAAGCTTTTCAATTGTGCCGTTGTGGTTCACAAGGGGCGGGTACTGGGCATCGTCCCCAAAACGTATCTGCCCAACTACCGCGAGTTCTATGAGAAGCGGCAGTTCACCTCCGGTTCGGCAGCCGTCGGGCGCGAGATGCGCTTTCTCGAGCAGGTCGTTCCCTTCGGCAACGATCTGGTGTTCGATGCAGTGGACGTTGGCAACCTGGTGCTCGCCGCCGAGATCTGCGAGGATGTCTGGGTGCCGGTGCCGCCCAGCACCTGGGCCGCGCTCGCGGGTGCGACGGTGCTCGCGAACCTTTCCGCCAGCAACATCACCATCGGCAAGGCCGAGTACCGACGTGACCTGTGCGCCTCGCAATCGGGCCGGTGTATCTCCGCGTATCTCTATGCCGCTGCCGGGCCAGGTGAATCTACGACTGATCTTGCCTGGGACGGGCACGCGCTGATCTATGAGAACAACGATTTGCTCGCCGAGTCCGGGCGCTTTGCGGGCGAGGCGCACATGATCCTCGCCGATATAGACCTCGAGCGTCTCGCGCAGGACCGAATGCGCATGACCTCGTTCAACGACTCGGTGCGCGATCACCGCGAGCGGCTCCGCGCCATGCGCCGAGTCGAGTTCGAGCTGCAGCCGCCGCGAGGCCCGCTGCCGCTGCGGCGTGCGGTAGAGCGCTTCCCCTTCGTGCCGAGCGACCCCTTAGTCCGCGACCAGCGCTGCTTCGAGGCGTACAACATTCAGGTGCACGGCTTGATGAAACGCCTTGAAGCCACTGGCATCGAAAAGATCGTGATCGGCGTTTCCGGCGGGCTCGACTCTACGCACGCACTGATCGTTGCGGCCCGCACGACCGACCGGCTGGGGCTGCCGCGCGAGAACATTCTCGGCTATACGATGCCGGGCTTCGCGACCAGCGATGCCACGCTCGAAAACGCACATGCACTGATGCAGGCTCTCGGCATCACGGCGCGGGAGATAGACATCCGCCCGTCGGCACGGCAGATGCTCGAGGATCTCGGGCACCCCTTCGCGGCGGGGGAAGCGGTATACGATGTGACCTTTGAAAACGTGCAGGCCGGCGAGCGGACGTCGCACCTGTTCCGCCTTGCAAACCAGGAGGGGGGGCTGGTGCTCGGCACCGGTGACCTGAGCGAGATCGCGCTCGGCTGGTCCACCTACGGGGTGGGCGACCAGATGTCACACTACAACGTGAACGCGTCTGTGCCCAAGACGCTGATCCAGTATCTGATCCGCTGGGTCATCGGCACCGGCCAATTCGATGCGGATACCCGCACCGTGCTGCAACGCATCCTCGATACCGAGATCTCGCCCGAACTGGTGCCCGCCGCCGATGGCAATGGCGAAGTGCCTGCGCAGAGTACCCAGGATCGGATCGGTCCCTATGAGCTGCAGGACTTCCACCTGTACTACATCACCCGCTTCGGCTTCCGCCCCAGCAAGGTCGCCTTCCTCGCCGAGCATGCCTGGGGAGACCGGGAGCGGGGCGACTGGCCGGAGTTTCTGCCGCCTGCGCAACGCAACGAATACGACCTCGCCACCATCAAGAAATGGCTTGAAGTATTCCTCTTTCGCTTCTTCGGGATCAGCCAGTTCAAGCGCTCCGCCATGCCGAACGGCCCCAAGGTAGGTTCCGGCGGCTCGCTCTCGCCGCGCGGCGACTGGCGCGCACCCAGCGATTCGGAAGCCACGGTTTGGCTCGACGAGTTGCAGAAGAACGTGCCAGGGACCAGTGACCAGTGAGCAGTGCCCAGGCGATGCGTAGCTCGCGACTCGTGACCCGCGACTCGTGACTAAACTGAAGGTTCGCTGCGTTTGCGGTGAAATCATTCTGGCACCGGCGAGTGCGGCGGGGACGACGTTGCGGTGCGTTTGTGGGCGGGGGCTGCGGCTGAAAGCGCCGGCTGCTCCTGCCGCGGCGCGAAAGCCTGCTGGTCCGGCGGCGGGTTGGCGGCAAAGAGTGCGGCGGCGGTTCAAGCCGGCACGGCGAGACAGCAGGCCTGCTGCTGCCGGAAAATGGCGGGGAAAGGCGATGGCCGAATGGCTGGTATGGGCATATCTTGCCGCGGCGCTGCTAGCGTGGGCGGTGCTCTGGGGATGGGGCGACGAATGGTGGCTCGCGACCATTGTGCTGTTCAGCGGGCGCTGGCTGCTGCTGACGCCGCTGTTTGTACTGGCGCCGCTAGCCGCGCTCGAGCGCCCCGCGCTGCTCGGAGTGTTAGCCATTGCGGCGGTGGTGGTCCTGGTTCCCGTGATGGGGCTGCGGTTGAACCTCCCGGCATCTTCGGATAAGGGAGATGCGGTGCGGATCATGACGCTGAACGCGGCCGGTTCCCTGGAAGCGTTTGCCGAGCTGCCCGCGCTGATCCGCGAAGAGCAAATCGACGTCGTGGCGGTGCAGGAATGTCCCCGGGCCATTCTGCCGGTGTTGGGGCTGCTCACCGGATGGCATGCGAACCTGTCCT
>JBBSMO010000112.1:0-7484 GCA_038233155.1 Longimicrobiales bacterium | reverse complement strand
CGGGCACGACACCAGCCGCGCCCGTCGCTGCTGTGGCTCGGAGGAGCGCCGCCTGTGGCAGCGTCGCCCCAGCGGAGTGCTGCTGAAGGTGCCGCTGAATACCTGAAATGGCGCGGATTCGAGCCTTGGCTTCACGGGTCCCGGTCCGCACGAAGCTTGCAGCACCTTCTCCCGGGGGGAATATAGCTGCACCACAACCTGACTGTCAGACGGTCCCGGCAGCACCGGGATCGCGTGCTTCTCTCGCCCATAATCGTCGATGATCGAAGGTGCGCGCCGCCCAATGCTGGCGCTGGTAGCCATTCAACAGGAATGGCCGGCCCGGTCGCTGGGGAGCATTCTGAGCCCTGCGGGCTTCGCGGTACTGCGTGCATCCACAGGCGAACAGGTGCTGCAGAAGGCGCGTATGGAAAGACCGGACGTGCTGATCCTGGACGCAATCTTCCCGGACATGACCGGCGTCGACCTTTGCCGCGCCCTTCGCGACCAACACATCGCGGGCGCCGCGACGCCCGTCGTGCTCGCCCTGCCCGGCGCGCCTACCCGGGATCAACGGCTGGCGGGGCTGAGGGCAGGCGCCTGGGATGTGGTCGGGCTCCCCCTGGACGCGGAGGAGTTTATCCTCCGGCTCGGCGCCTACGTGGGGGCAAAGGCCGAGGCCGATGAGGCTCGCGAGGAAGGTCTCCTCGATATCGAGACCGGGTTGTACAACATGCGAGGCTTGTTGCGGCGCGTGCGCGAACTCGGTTCGGAGGCGCTACGGCACCGCCGGCCACTCGCCTGCATCGTGATCAGCCCTGAAATTCCGTGGAGCGCCCTCGGCGGGGATGGCGACCCGGCACCCGGCTTTGGCGACTTGGTACACGTGTTCCAGTCTGCCGGCCGGCTTTCGGATGCCTTCGGCCGCATTGGTGATTCAGAGCTGGTGGTGCTCGCTCCGGAAACTGACCCCGCGGGCGCTGTGCGCCTTGCCGAGCGGCTGACGGCCGCGGCGGAAGAGCATTTCTCAGCCCGCGGCAACAGCCTGCTCTCCCCGCAAATGCGCGCCGGGTGCTACGCGGTGGGCGACTTCCACGAGGCCGCCATCGAACCCGTCGAAATGCTGGTGCGGGCCACCATGGCGCTGCGGTCTTCGCTGGGCGGGGCCAGCGAAGACCGCATTCAGTTCTTCAATTCGCAGCCGTCCTGGAGCTGACTACACCCCCTGGAGTTGTCTGGGCTCCTCCGCATCATCCATAACTTCCTCGTCTCGCGCGTCGTAGCCAGAAAGGTACGAATAGTACCGGTACACGCCGCGGGAGGGCACATCGTTGAGAACGGCGCCCAAAAGGCGTATCGGCAAGCGATCTAACAGGTCCAGCTTCGCTTCCGCCAATTCGCGGTTCGTATTCCCCGTGCGCAGCACCAAGAGCATGTTTCCGCACAGGGTACCCAGCGCGAAGGGGTCTACCCCGGCGCCCAAGGGCGGGCTGTCGAACAAGATCACGTGGTACTGCGAACGCATCTCGCTGAGCAGCGCCGACATTGCGGCGGTACCCAGCAGCTCCGGCCCTTCTCTCATCCGGGTGCCGCTTCCCACCATGTGGAGAGTCGGGTAGTCGGTGCGCTGAATGACCTGGTCCCGCGAAGCGCGCCCCGACAGGTAGTCCGTAAGGCCAGGTTTGCGGTCCCTGCCGAAGAGGCGGTGCAAACCGCCCCGGCGAATGTCGGCGTCGATGAGCAATGTTTGGTACCCCTGGTCCGCGAAGGCCAGCGCCAGGTTGGAAGCCACGAACGACTTGCCGTCTCCTACGCCGGGACTCGAGATCGTCAGCACCACGGGGCCGGCCGAGCCGTACGCATTCGCCACGTTGAGGCGAATCTCCCGGAATGCCTCGACCACCTGCGTCGCGCTCCCCGCACCCAACCGGCTTTTCGGCTCGGCCGCGTGCGGTACCACACCGAGAATGTTCAGCCCCATATCTCCCGTGACCTGCTCTGGGTAGCGGAGGCGCGGGTCCATGCGATCCAGGAGCAGCGCACCGGCAATTCCCAACCCGATGCTCCCCGCGATCCCCAAGAGCATGATGCGGAACTTCTGCGCGTCGTTGATGGGGGAACGCGGTACCGAAGCGCGATCGAGGACGCGCACATCCGGAATGGTGCTCGCGCGTGCGAGCCGCGCCTGTTCGTAACGGCTCTTCAATTCGACGAAAAACTGCGCCGCGCTCTCGCGCTCGCGCGCCAGGCGTTCTTCCTCTATGGTCCGTGCCGGAATGGACTGCAGCTCGGTCGAGGCAGAGGCGATGCGGGAACTGACCTCGCCTTCACGCGCGGCCAACTGCCGCGTCACATTGTTCGCTAAGCGGGGGATGACCTGGTTTTGCAAGTTGTCGATCTGCTCCTGGGCGCGGATCATCTGCGGGTTTTGATCCGTATACCGGCTCCCCAGGGCGCGAATCTCCGCTCGCTTCAAGGCCAGATCTTGCAGTGCCTGCGACAGTTCCGTCGACTGTCCGACAGACGGAATCACCTCGAACGCCTCGATCGGCAGCGGGCCCGGCCCGTCGGACCGCCCGAGCGCGCTCTGGATGTCCTCGCGGTCTTGCCGCAGCTGTTCGCGCTGCACCCGAAGGTCGAAATACTGGCCCATGACCGGGTCGGTGGTAATCCTCAACCCGGCACTCACCGGCGCTGCCCTTTCAGAGGGCATGGTGATGGTGCCGACCCGGAACTGTTCGAGAGCCATCTCTGCAGCGCGCAGATTGTCGGTCGAGTAGTTGAGCTGCTCGCTCAAGATCGCTGTGAGCTCGTCCAGCTTGAAGCGCTTCAGGTCTGCAGAGACCTTGATGTATTGCTCGCCGATTGCGTTCAGCACCGATGCCAGGTGCTGCGGGTCGGGACCCTCGAGGGTGACGCTGAGAAAGTTGCCCTGCTTGTCCAGCGAGGTGTTCAGAATCCTCGCGAGCTGGTTGGCGGCGTCTCCGGGTGAAAAAACTCCAAAGGCGAGCTGCGCCCCAGCCGGCAGGACCGAGGCGGGCGGAGCCCACCGAAACCCCAGCTCGCTGCCGATAGGGCTGCCAACGCGGCCGCGGTCCAGCATACTGCCGTCGCTCGAAACCAAAGCGTAGCTCGTACCCGCTTCATTCACCTGCAGAGTGTAGTTGTCCGGCCGCACATCCCCGGCAAAGGAAAAGCTCTCGAGTGCACGGGCTGCCGTGTTACCGGAAGGCCGGAGGTAGAGACGCTCCTGCCTGACCACAGGTTCGAGCACCGCGTTCGACTTCAGCAGCTCCGCCCACGCCGCGGACTCCAACAAGCCGCCGGCGCGGATGGGACCCGCGCTGCGCGACTGGTCGTTCTCGATCCAGATGGTGGTGCGCGCCATGTAGGTGGGCTTTACCGATTGAGCGGCGGCCACGGCCAGAGCGCTTCCCCCAATCGCCACCAACAGGATCAGCCACTTGTAGCGGAGCAACGCTGCCGCGTACCGGCGCCAGTTGAACCCGCCCCCTTCGGACCCGTACGGGGTGCCGCCTTCGTAGGGTGCGGCGGAAGCAGAGCCCCAGGGCGCGACGGCGCCGGAATCTTCTTGGGGCGGAAGATTGTGCGGGGCGGGAAGTTGATTCGGCATATGGATTCGGTCTGGTTGCTGATCTCCCGGGAGCGGGAGGTGAATGGCGAAGGGGCAGGATTCGCGTGTTGCGCTCCGGGGTTGCAAGCCGGAGACCGCGACGGTACCCGGCGTGCAAACATCTACCCCAGACCATGCGCCAACGGTTCAAAACGCCCGCCACCGGGGCGCCGTACCGCCCTAATCACAGTTTCGGTCGATTGTCGCGTACGGACAACAATGGGCGCGGAGGGAGCGACAGCACTGTTGGACCGCTCCCACAACCATTGCGTTCTCAGCTTTCGCACCCCGGGCGTGTAGATTTTCGGGCGGCGAGCCGATGATATAGACTGGCCAGCGGCTTGTCACCTCCCACAATGCCGGTTATAGTAGCGTCGTGGGGTAGGTGCAAGGGTAGCACCTCGCGGGCGTGCGACGTTCCGGGAGATATGCTGCAGGCCTGTGCCGGGCGAAGTTGCGATGCGCGATCGCAACACCTGCGCCTGTGATCGAGCCTGCCGGCCCTCTCGCAGCGCGCCGGCCAATTCGCCGCGACCTGTCGCTCCAATGGGCGGCTCGCCGCCCGGATCGACCATCTGATTACGAGCCGCCAACTTCGGCTCAGCCCCCCCGGGGCCCCTCCAACTCACCTGCAAATTGACGGACCCCAACACCCCCTCCGCCCGCGAAGACGATAGCGGTTCAGCAGTCGCAATCCTCCCGGTGAGCGACGACGCCAAGCGGGATCTGAAAATCTTGATTGTAGACGACGAGCGCACTCTGAGCGAGGGGTGTGCGAGCGTGCTGCGCTCGGAAGGCTACAACGTTTCTACCTCGACCCGCGGCGAGGAGGCCGAAGAGCTGCTCCGGCGTCGGCGATTCGACATCGTCCTTCTGGACCTGTACATGTCCGAAGTTTCGGGGCTCGAGCTGCTCAAGGTCTGTATCGAAGCGTTCCCGGAAACCATTGTCGTGATGATGACCGGCAACCCCAGCGTCAGCTCGAGCTTGGAGGCTTTGGCGGCAGGAGCCTGGGACTACTTGCCGAAGCCGTTCTCGCCGGTGCACCTGCAAATGCTCCTCGGGCGTGCGGCGCACGCGGTGACCGCTGCCAAGGAATCCCAGGAGCTTACGGACCGGCTCGAAAAGCAGCACGGTCACAGCGAGAAGGTGACGTTGCTCGGCAAGTCTGCGGCTTTCTGCAGTGCGATCGATCTATCGCGCAAGGTAGCAGCGACCGACGCGTCCGTCTTCATCACCGGGGAAAGCGGCACAGGCAAGGAGATGATCGCGCAGTTCATCCACCATCATAGCCGGCGCAGCAGCCGCCCGATGGTTGCGATCAACTGTGCAGCTCTGCCGGAGAATCTGCTCGAATCTGAGATGTTCGGGCACGTGAAGGGCGCGTTTACCGGGGCGGTGCGTGACAAGCCGGGGCTGCTCGAAGCCGCGCACGGGGGCACACTGTTCCTGGACGAGCTTACGGAGATGTCACAAACCATTCAGGCGAAGCTGCTCCGCGTGATCCAAGACGGGGTAGTACGCCGGGTGGGGAGCGAAACGACCGATGCCGTAGTGAACGTCCGCTTCATCGCCGCGACCAACCGCGAGCCGATGGACGCAGTGGACGACGGGATCCTCCGGAAAGACCTTTACTACCGCCTGCGGGTGGTGCCGGTGCGCGTGCCGCCCCTGCGCGACCGGCCGGAGGACATTGAAGCGCTCGCCCAGCACTTTCTGTCGCTGTATTGGGCCCGCCACCGGAGCGGCCGCAGCAAGCCGCCGAATCTCACCCCTCAGGCGGTCCGGGCGCTGCAATCGTGGGGATGGCCGGGCAATGTACGCGAGCTACAGAATGTGATCGAGCACGCGGTTGTCCTGCTCGAGCCAGGTTCGGACATCGAGCCGTCGGACATTCCGTTCATCGATGAGGACGGTTCGTACCATGGCGACCCCCGGCCGGTGTTCGACCTGAACTCATTTTCCGGTGAAATCAAGGAGGAAAAGTACCATTCCGCACGCGACCGGGTACTCGCCGAGTTCGAACGCAGCTATCTTAGCTGGCTGGTCAACCGGGCGGAAGCAAACATGTCCCGCGCCGCCCGCATCGCGGGCGTAGACCGAACCACCTTGTACCGGCTGATGGAGAAGCATGGCTTGCAGCGTGACACTGTGATCCGGGAAAGCTGACGTTGTCGCGAATCGACGCCCCGGTTGCGCGCGCTGAACCCGCCGCGGCCGATCAGACCCCGCTAGCGTGGACCGCCTTCTCCCGCATCCCGTCTCCCGTGCTCCGGACGGGAGCGCGAACGGTCGCCGCCACCTGGCGCAACGGCACCTTTGAAGAGTTCGGCCAAGTAGAGGTGGTAGAGGAGCTGGTATCGGTTGCCATCATGCTCGATGCCGGCGAACTCCGCCGGGACGATTTGGACGTCGGCGGGTTGATCCTGCGCAGGCACCTGCTCGAGTTGCTGCGTGCCGAAGTGGTTCGCCAGTGGCAGGTGGCATCGCCGCCGCCGTCTCCCGGCGAAATGCTCGAATTGCTGGGAAGATTCGAGGTGCTGCGCGAATCTGTGCAGCCGGCAGCCGATCAGTCCTTTGCATCCCGGCTGATGGGACCCGAGGGCGTAGAGCACCTGATGGAAATTGCCCACGACCTCCGTTCGCCGCTGACTTCGATCTTATTCCTCGCGGAAACGCTGCGCAGGGGGCAGAGCGGCCCGCTGACGGATGTTCAGCACCGGCAGGTAGGCATCATCTACAGCGCTGCCCTCGGTTTGACGGGCGTGGTGAGCGATATCATTGAACTCGCCCGCGGCGGGAACCGGCTTATGGACAAGCAGCCGTCCCCGTTTTCCGTAGCGGAAACGCTGGAATCGGTGCGCGACATCGTCCGCCCGATGGCTGAGGAGAGGGGGCTCGCGGTGCGGCTGCTTACCCCGGCTACCGACCGCCGGTTGGGTCACCCGGTGGCGCTCAGCCGGGTGCTTCTCAACCTGACCAGCAACGCGCTCAAGTTCACCGAAGAGGGCTCCGTCGAAATCACCGCGCGGGCCAAGGATGCTGCAAGCGTCGAGTTCTCCGTACGCGATACCGGCACCGGCATCAAGCCGGACCTGCTACATAGCCTATACCAGCCATTCCGCCGCTCGGGGCGGGGGCAAGGGTATGCGTTCAGCGGAAGCGGGCTGGGCCTGGCCATCTGCCGCCGGTTGGTAGAGGCGATGGGCGCAGAACTCGAGCTCGAGACCGACCCCGAATGGGGCAGCCGCTTCTTCTTCACCTTGCATCTCCCCCCTGCCCCGCAGCAACAACGCTGAGCCCGCCGACGAACGGCGCGCGCCGCTTCTTCGCCTCTGCTTGTGGCGGCGCTCCCACACCAGTCGGCGGGTCGCGACAAACAGCCTACCAAATCCGTTCGCGGGTTTCGCGACGTAAAGGCACGTAAATCGCGCATTGCCGCGGGCGATGCGGTTGCCCGCCCGCCGCGCACACTGCTTGCTCAACCTCAAGTTCCATACATTCAGAACCCGGCGGGCACAACCCCGCTTCACCGGATCATTTGCTGGAATGAATGCCACGCTTCAAGCAGAACTCGCCGCGCCGGAAGTCGAGCTGCGGATGAGGCCGCCGCAGCCCCCCCGCGGCGCCACCTTCGCCTCGCTGGATGATGTCGTCGGCACGCACCTGCCGCGCCGCCTGCTCAACTTTCTCGTTGCGCTGGTCGGCCTGATCGTCTGCGCGCCGGTGCTCGTCGTGCTCGCCGTGCTAGTGAAGCTCACTTCGCCGGGGCCGGTGTTCTACATCCAGACCCGGGTGGGGCTGGACCGCCGCAACCGGGACATCTACGGGGCAAACGGCCGCAGGCGAATCGACTACGGCGGCAAGCTGT